>CALZJC010000202.1 GCA_945787525.1 Thermoanaerobaculia bacterium
GGTGCCGCGCTCAACATCTCGACGAACTCTCTGCTCGACAACGCCTACAAGGAGCTGAGCCGGGCGCTGGACCACCAGAGGATCGTCTGGCTGAACGGGTTGTACTTGCCTCAGACCATAGCTCTCGATCCCGCTATCAGAGGGGTGCGGCCGCAGCGAGAGCGGCTAGGCCGCCCGGGTCCAGAAGAGCACCCAGAAGAGCACCCAGCCGGATAGTCGAGGACCGAACCGTGGAAGTGGGGGAGCCAGGGGGGCCTGCATGCCTCCTGCGGAGTCGCTCTGCGAGACGGCCCGCTACTCGACCCGCGCCTCGCAGCAGCGTAGCCCCACGTCGGCGCAGTAGTCGTCCCGGCAGCGCATGCCGGCGACAAACCGGCCGAGGCTGCAGTCGAGCCAGGTAGACGGCTGTTCTGAATTCCAGGCACTCCACTCACACTTCTTTGCATTGACCAGACGCGACGACTTGAATTGATGCGGCAGCAGGTTGTCGCAGTAGGGGCCCCAGCAGGTCAAGCCGTTGAGGAAGGTCTTCGACTGCATGACATTGGGAAACTCCTCGGAGATCTGGCGTGATTGCATCTCTTTGGCACTCGGATCGGGCGCGCCTCCGAGGTAGGGGCAGCACAGCAGGTCCTTGTCGTCGCAGAAGGCGCCGGTGCACCTGAGGCCGCGCAAGGCATAGCCCGACGGGCAAGTGCGCCGATTGTCGGGCTCCTCCGAGACCCGCGGCAGGAAGACACACGGCTCGTTGCTGAGAGCGCTGACGAGATCGTCCGCCTGACCGGATCCGGTCTCCTTGAGGCGCGCGGCGAACACCTCGCCTCGTTGGATCCGACCGACCACGTCCAGCGGCTGCTCGAAGCTCGAGCAGTCATCCGTCAGGGTGAGCAGGTACTCGCCGATCCCGGCGACCACGTGAGTCAGCCCACACTTCCTGGTCTCCCGGATCAGTGCCCTGCCCCAGGGCTGGAGTCCGAAACGAGTGTTCTCCGGGAGCTGCTGCCCCACTTCGAGGCCGTCTGGCGGGACAGCTCCTGTCACCGCGACGACCACGAAATCGGAGGCTGCCAGTGGTCTTGCCAGAAAGACGGACAGCAGGATACAGGCTGCCTTGACGGGTGCCTTCATCGCTCTCTCTCCTTGCACGGCTCAGTCGACGTAGCCGAGGGCCTTGAGCGCTCGCAGTTCGTCCGGCGACAGCTCCGCGGGCTTGTTGCCCGCATCGTCCACCAGAAAAGCGGCCAGCCGCGGCTCGAGAAGCCGCCGATAGCGCTCGGCGACCTCGGGGAAATCGCCGGCCACGTTGTAGCGCTCCTCCGGGTCGCGGTTCATGTCATAGAGCTCTTCCCGATCGTTGGCGCGCAGCAGGAAGCGCCAAGGGCCGTCTTCCACCAGCGCGGCGGGCAGATTGTACAGATTGCCCCCGGCGAAGCGCGGCAGCGCAGGCCGCTTCTCGCCGTCCGCCGCGCCCTGCCACAGCGGCGCCAGCGACCGTCCCTCGTCAGCGGCCGCAGGCTCTGACACCTCGATGCCCGCCAGATCGAGCAAGGTCGGCCCGACATCGACGAGACCCACCAGACCACCCTCAACCTGCCCGGCGGGCACCAGGCCCGGGCCCCAGACGAGAAGCGGAACCTGGGTTACCTCCCGGTAGTAGTCGTGGCCGTGCTCGAAGTGCCCATGGTCCCAGAACTCTTCGCCGTGGTCGGAGGTCAGGGCGGCGACCGCGGGGCGCTCGCCGGAGCGCTCCCGCAGGGCAGCGAACAGCCGACCGACGTGCTCGTCGGTGTAATGAACGGCCCGGTCGTAGTACTCCTCGAGACGCGCTCGATCTCTCGGGCCGAGCCACAGGGTGCCGCTGCGCACCAGATCCGTGGCCACGAAGATCTCGCCCACCACGGTGCCATCCGCAAGGACTTCGGGCTGTTTCTGGTTGGCCATCTCGATCAGAACGCTCGGATCGAGGCGCGCGGGATCTGCTTGGAAAGGCGAGTGGGGATCGATGTAGTGCACCCAGAGGAAGAGCGGTCCGTCATCGTCCTCGGCCAGCCAGGTGAGAGCCTGGTCGGTGATGCCCTCTGCCCGGTAGTCGCCCCAGCTCTCGGCTGGCGTCAGCGCCACGATCAGCCGCGTCAGCGGCAGGTCACGCATGAAGCTGGCGAAGCCGGCCTTGAGAATCGGGTTGGCGAACTCCTCGAAGCCCTGCGCCATGCCGGTCCATGGAGAAAGAAACCCGTTCGCCACCACCGCCCGCGTGCGGTAGCCGACCGCGGCGAAGCGCTCCGCCAGGGTGGTCAGATCGCCCTCGAGAGGCGAGCGCTGAAAGGTCGGCCCTGAGCCCAGCGGTCGGCCGGCACCGTGGCGGAGCGCAGGCAGGCCGGTGAGCATCGAGGCGACGCTGGGGGTCGTCCAGGGGCTCGCCGCCAGCGCCCGCGTGAAGACGACCCCCTCGCCGGCCAGACGGTCCATCTCCGGGGTGAGAGTCGGCACCCGGCCGTAGGCCGCGAGGCGGTCGGCCCGCAGGGTGTCGATGGAGACCAGCACCACGTCCGGCCGGCCGGCGCCCCCCGCACCGACATCGACATCCGCTGCCGGTTCGCCCCCCTCGGGTGCCGGCGGCGGCCCGCCGACCGGAAGAAGGCTCGAGAGAATAGCGAGCAGGGTAGCCACGGCGCCGGCCCGCAGCCAGCGTCGGGGCGGCTGCACCCACATGGCGGCGAGCCCGCAGGCCAGCGCCGACGCCGCCTCGACCCAGGGCTCGAGAGCCGCGGCGACCCAGGGCCCGGCAACCCACTGATCCGCGAGAATCCAGCCGGCAACGGAAGCGGCCGGCGCGAAGCAGGCCGACCAGCTGGCCCGGTGGCGCTCACCGCGGCGCCAGGCTGGGTGGAAGCGACGAATGAGCAGCGCGGCCGGAACCAGAAGCAGCAGCGTCAGCACGCCCACGATGATGCCGAACCTGGTCACGCCCAGCGCCATCTCCAGGCCGCCGCCCATCGACTCGAGGCTCCACAGGAGGAACGCGGCCTGGAACAGGCCGAGGAAGCCGGCAGCGGTCAGCAGAGGGACCAGCAGGGGCCAACGATCGAGCCACCGGCCGGTGCTGGTCTCGGATGGGTTGCTGGCCATGGTCTCCTCTCAGTGGTGTCGGTGCGGCGTATCCGGGGCGGTCCCCGAGCCGAGCTCGAAGCGGCGACGCGGGGCGAGCTGGAAGCCAGGGCGGCCCTCGGTGACCACGATGAAGCTGTTGGTCGGCACGTCGCGTACCACCTGCCGCGTCGGCCCGGAGTCCTCGGGTCCGGCGGGCCAGTCGATCTCCAGGCGCACGATCTCGGAGCCCTGGCCCAGGCCGATGTGCTGCATCAGCGGCGAGGCGCCAAAGGAGCCGCCGCTGGTGACCCAGCGGAACCGCTGCTCCTCGCGTCCGTTGACGTCGAGAACGACCCGGATGCGCGCTCCGATCGCCGAGCGGTTGCTGCGCCTGCCAACGAGCTCGACGGCGATCCAGTCGTTGCCGTGGCCGGGGTTCTCGAACAGGGCGTTGGGGTACTTGTCGCCCGGGAAGGCGCCGCCCATGTTGGCGAAGATGTCCTCGTCGCCGTCGTTGTCCAGGTCGGCGAAGGCGATGCCGTGGCCTTTCTGGAGGTGGCCGGTTCCGGTGGAGGTCGTGACGTCGACGAACTCGCGCCCTGCCCGATTCAAGAACATGCGGTTGGGTACCAGCATGCCGTACGACGGCGCTCCGGTTCCCAGGTAGATATCGGGATAGCCATCGTTGTCGATATCGCCGAAATTGGCTCCCATGGTCGGGATCATTCGTGCCATGCCGACGGCCGCCGTGGCGTCTTCGAACGAACCGTCGCCCCGGTTGCGATAGATGCGCAGCGTCTCACCCTGCGGCGCCTGTCCCAGGTACTCGCGGGCGACCTCGTCTACGGTCTGCAGGAAACTGGCCACCATCAGATCCTGCCAGCCGTCGTTGTCGTAGTCCCAGGCCCAGGTCGGGAAGCTGTAGGTGGGCTCGCTGACGCCCCGATCGAGCCCCACTTCGTCGAAGCTCCCATCACCGCGATTGATGAACAGCAGGTTGCGATCACCGAAGTTGGAGACATAGAGATCTGGCCGGCCGTCACCGTTGAAGTCGCCCCACGTCGCGCCCTTGGTCAGCGAGCGGAAACGCATACCGGCCTCCTGGGTGACGTCTTCGAAGGTGCCGTCTCCGCGACTGCGGAATAGCTGGCTGAAGGACATCTCATGGCCCACGAAGAGGTCCAGCCAGCCGTCGCCGTCGTAATCGGCCCAGGCCGCGCTGTGGGTGCGATGGGCTGGGCCGCCGAGCCCCGCCCTGGCAGTGACGTCTTCGAACTGCACGCCGCCATCCGCAGTCGATCGGTTGCGCAACAGGGAGTTGCGCATCGCCGTCTCCCAGCCCCCGCGCATGACGAACAGGTCGAGACGACCATCGTTGTCGTAGTCGACCTGCGTGACGTTGAGACCGCCTAGCTGGGCACTCAGCCCCGCTTGCTCACTCGCGTCCGCGAAGCCGCCGTCGCCGCGGTTGCGGTAGAAGCGCAGCGGCTCGCAGGGGTCGCGACTCGAGACGACGATATCGAGCAGGCCATCGCCGTCGAAGTCGTCGATGACACTGCCCCCGGCATTGTCCGAGTAGGAGACACCCGCCGGTCCGGCAACGTCCCAGAAACGCCCCGGGTCGACCGGCGAGGCGAAAGCCTGGGGGCCGATGCGCAGGCGCTCGGGGACTTTGTCAGGGTAGGTGCCCAGCGTCATCGCGGCGATGTTGAGCAGCCAACGCACCTCGAGATCGTCCGGGTTTCTCGCCAGGTAGTCGGCGAAGTGGCCGGCGGCGCGCCGCGCACCGTCATCGAGGCGATGACGTGCCGCCTCACTCAGCGGGAATAGGCACATCTCGCGGTTGTGATGAAGGAGGCAGTTGTCGACCTCGCCGCGACGCAATTCGAGAATGCCGAGGACCTTGTCCAGGATGTCTCGGTAGCTCTGCTGCTCCGCGGGATCCTGCGCCGGGAGCCTCCGGGCAAGATCGCCCATCGCCTCGATCGCCTCGGCCATCTCGCCCCTCAAAGAGAGAACGCTGGTGAGGTTGGCATGGTTCTGGATCACCTCCTGGACCGAGGCTCCCGGAGGCAGAGCAGCGACCTTGGTCCGGGCCTCGAGCAGCTGCTCGTCGAGGATTCGCCGCTTGCTCGCACAGATACCGGCCAGGTCCTCGGTGTCGACATCGACCTCGAGGCCCAGCATTCTCAGATCGGTCGGTCCCACTGAAAGCACCGCCCAGATCGCGTCCGAGTCCTTGGCGTATTCCGTCTCTCCCAGCAGCGCCGGGGGGCCCTCGGGCATCACTCGGGCCACCACGAGCTTGCCGGTGCTGCCGGTGAGCAGAAGAACTTCCCCCGGCCTGGCGTCCACCAGGGCGCTCCTCACCCCGGGGTTCAGCTCCGCCCAGCCAAAGCGCCCGACGTAGGCGGTTTCGGGGATCAGCAGCTGGTCGATGAAGAAACCCGTTCGCATGGCTCTGCCGACCACCCGCGCCTGGTGTTCGGTGTCGGCAAACACCAACTCCACCGTGCGCTCGGCAGCGAGCGGCTGCGGCAGCGCGGCGCAAGCCGCAGAGAGAAGCACCACCGCCAACATCCGCCGCGCCATGGGATCGAAGCCTCTCAACCGACTGCCGGGTCGCCTACCCTGTGAAGTAGAGCCAGACCAGGGCGACGCAGGCGACCACCAGAACCGACAGCCACAGATCTCGCCGCCGCCAGGCGGGCACCGAGGGCGCCAGATCCGGCGTCGTCTCGGTGGTCTCCGTAGCGGTGGCGAAGGTCAAGCCGGCCAGCTTCTCGCGCGACGGCTCCGGCGTCAGCAGGCTGACCACCACCAGCACCACGGTGCAGATCGCGAACAGCAGCACCGCGAAGTGGAGGAAGTTGATCGTCGCGAAGTCGTACAGCCAGCCGCTGAGCGAGTCCTTCTGCAGCTCGGCCGCCAGCCGGCCCATGCCGATGACGAAGCCCGCGATGAGCGACGCCATGGCGCCGCGGGCGTTGACCCGCTTCCAGGCGATGCCGATCAAGAAAACCGCGGCGATGGGCGGCGAGATGTAGGCCTGCACGCTCTGCAGGTAGACGTAGAGCTGGGCCGAGATGTACTTCATCAGTGGGATCCAGAGCAGGCCGAGGGCCACCAGGAAAACGGTGGCAATCTGTCCGACATGCACCAGCTGCCGCTCCGAGGCCTTGGGGTGGAGCTTCCTGTAGATGTCCCAGGTGATCAGCGTCGAGCAGGAGTTGAAGACCGACGACAGCGAGCTCATCAGCGCCGCCAGCAGGCCGGCCACGACCAGTCCCCTCAGGCCGACCGGCAGCAGCACGCCGATCAGGGTGGGCAGTGCCTGGTCCGGCGTCGCCAGCTCGAGGGCGCCCTTCTGCGACAGCGCGTAGGCGATCACGCCGGGGATGACGAAGATGAACAGGGGCAGCACCTTGAGCAGGCCGCCGAAGATCGTGCCCCGGCGCGCGTTGTCCTCGTTCGACGCCGACAGCACCCGCTGGACGATGAACTGGTCGGTGCACCAGTACCAGACGCCGAGGATCGGCGCGCCGAAGAGGACCCCGGTCCAGGGGAAGTTGGGGTGGCTGGCGGGCAGCCACATGTCGAAGAAGCTGGGGTCCAGCGAGGCCCGCAGCTCACCCCAGCCGCCGAGCTGCGAGAGCCCGATGGCGGTCACCAGCACCGCGCCGCCGACCAGGACGAACATCTGCACCATGTCGGTGTAGAGCACCGCCCGAAGACCGCCGAAGACCGTGTAGATACCGGTGGCCACCACCACGATCAGCGCGCCGGTCCAGAAGTTGATGCCCATCAGCGACTCGAAGACGATGCCGCCGGCGGCGATGGTCACCGAGATCTTGGTCAGCACGTAGCCGACGATCGAGATCACCGCCAGATACCAGCGGGCCCCGGCCGAGTAGCGGCGCTCGAGGAACTCGGGCATGGTGAAGACGCCGCTC
>CALZJC010000203.1 GCA_945787525.1 Thermoanaerobaculia bacterium
GCGCACATGCCGGCGGTGGGCACGCGGCGGCGAAACCAGGCCGCGATCCGCTGCAAGCCCAGGTTGTCGAATCGCATGGCTGCCTGGGCGAACAGGTAGTAGCCCACCGGGCGGGAGATGCCGCCGCTGGCCCGCAGGACCTCCCAGAGCACCTTGACGGTGTTCCAGAACTCCTTCTGGTAGCGGCACTCGTAGAAGCGGTCGAAGTACTCCAGATGCGCGATGGCGAAAGGTCGGATGAGGTGCAGGTTGTTCTGCCGCACCCTACCCTCGGCCATGTGGAGCGCCGGCTTGCGTAGCCCGGGTACCTCGGCCTGCTGCACGACGCGATCGAGTGTTTCGATCGCCGTCAGTCCGAGCACGTAGTCGTAGCGTTCCATATCGGCGTGGCGCAGGAAGTGCCGCACCTCGGCGGGGTCGAGAAACGGCAGGTCGCCCGGCAGCACCAGCGCGACCGCGTCGGCGTGCGCGGCCTTGAGGCTGTCGAGCTCGGCGGTGCTCTCGGCCCCCAGGGCGCGGCGCAGCCCCTGCAAGCAGTTCTGGACGATGGTCTCGCGCTGCTTGACCACGTGGACCTGCCGGTGGGCCGGGAACGAAAGTCCCTCGAGGGCCTGCCGGATCGCGATCTTGGGACCGACCACATAGATCGCTTCGATCTCCTCGACCTCGAGCAGCGTCCGGACGACGTGGCGGACGATCGGCTCGCCGCCGACCTCGAGCAGGTTCTTGTTGGCGCCGAAGACGGGGTGGCTGCCGCGCTTGTCACCCGCCAGCACGATCGCCGGCACGGTGGCCGGCGCGCCGCTGACGGCAGGGCTCGGTGTCTGAACGGGCTCGCGAGTCATGTCGTTATGGACGGCCATGATGCGAGACGCAACAGTATCAACGCGCGGGGCTCCGTGCCGAGCTGCGGCTGGAGCGGATCGCGTCGGCGCAGGGAGCGCCAGAACGGCCCGTCGACCCGGTCAGCCGCAGGCCGGTATTCGCAGGCGCTGGCCGGCGCGAATCAGGTAACGCGGCGGGCGGATAGTGTTCACCGCCGCCAGCTCACGGACGTTGACGCAGGGAAACCTGGAGGCGATGCGGCCCAGTGTGTCTCCCTGTCGCACCTTGTAGGGGATCATCTCCGGCCGCTCGGGGTAGTTGGCGTCGTGCATCAGACGCACTTCGGCCAACAGCTCACCGGCGAGGCAGCGCTCCTCGTAGGCCGACACGAGGGTCGTGGGCACGATCAGCCGATCGCCCGGCTCGATTCGGTCGCCGGGCCCGAGCTGCGGGTTGAGGTTGCGCAGGGTGCGGAACCAGCCGTCCGACTGGCCGCCGGCCTCGCCCAGGCAGATGGCCAGCTCGTCGATGGCAATGGGACTCTGCAGCTCGAGGGCGGCGGTCGACGGATCGATCGTCTCCAGCGCCAGCCCGTACCTGTCCGGGTGGAGGAACAGCCAGGCGGCGGCGAGTACGCGAGGCACGTACTCGCGCGTTTCGCGCGGAAACTGGTAGTAGACCCGCCGGTCCCAGAAGCCGGTCTCGCCATAGCGGCGGTGGATTCGCCCCATGCGGGCCTCACCGCCGTTGTAGGCGGCGAGCACCTTCTCGAGGCTGTTGTTGAAGGCGCCGAGATACTGGGAGAGATAGGCGACGTTGGCGCGGGTGGCGGCTTCCGGGTCGTAGCGCAGATCGAAGCCATCCCTCACCACCAGGCCGTAGCGGCGCCCGGTGGCGCTCATGAACTGCAGCGGCCCGGCCGCGCCGGCACGCGAGTGGGCGTGCACCTTGCCGCCGCTCTCGGCCGCCAGGATGCCAAACAGCAGCGCCTCGGGCAGGCTGGCCTCTTCGTAGATCGGCGCCATCTGGGGGCGCAGAAACTGATAGTTGGCCCATGCGGCCTTGAAGTTGGGCCGCATCCAGGTGAGCCAGTCGTCCATCGCGGCCCGCACCGGTCCGTTGAGCTCGATCAGCTGACTCAGGTCGGTGCCGTTGAGGAGATTCAAGGAGCGTTCGAGCTCGGGCATGTCACCGCTGAAGGGCGCGGTGCCCTCTTCCCGCGGCGACTCCTCTTCGAGGGTCGCCTCGGCCTCGGACAGCCGGGAGCCTTGCGCTCTCAGGGCCTCGCTCTGCTCGTCGAGCAGGTAGTCGTAGGCGCTGATGAACAGGTCGAGGTCACAGCCCACGAGCTCGGTGCAGCTCGCCGTACCCTGGCGGATGCGCGAGCCGGCCGCGGCCAGCTGCGCCATGCCGAGCTCTTCGCGGCCCTCCTGCAGCAGCCGCACACCGGTCTCGAAGGCGTCGATCTGTGACTGGAGATCGGCATAGAGCATCGCCAGGGCGCGCGATTGCTCCTCGGTCGCCGTCGCTTCCGCCACAGCCGCGGGCGGCGGCTGGGTGGCGGGCTGGGCCGGCGGCGGGGCGGGGCTCTGCGGCCGCGGCGCCGTGGAACAGGCCGCGGCGAGCAACGCCGCTGCCAGCAGGATCCTTGTCCGACGATCAGCTCTCACTTCGGTCTCCTCCACCTCGTCTCCTCACTGACTACGGCCAGCGAGCGAGGGCGGATTATGCCAGGGCTCGGGACATCTGGCGATGGAGCCCGCAACATAGCGTGGCTGGGCAACCGTCGAGGGGCCTTTTCCGTACAATCCGCCAACGGCCTCCAGGCTGTCGCCGATCAACGAGAAAGGAACGACGATGAAGAGACTCTTCACGATGGTCGCCCTGGCGCTGACCCTGGTCCTGCCCGCGGGCGGCGAAACGGCGGCGGAGATGGCGGTGGGCAAGCCGGCGATCCGCTCCATGAGCGCGCTGGCGTTCGGCCCCGACGGCACGCTGTTCGTGGGCGACAGCAAGAGCGGCGCGGTCTTCGCATTCGACGTCGCGGACGAGGCCCCCACAAGCTGGGCCGAGCGCTTTCGCCTCACCGACCTCGAGAGCAAGATCGCCGCGGCGCTGGGTACGACCGCGGACGACGTTCTCATTCACGACCTCGCGGCGCATCCAGTCTCGCGGCGGGTCTATCTGGCGGTCTCGCGCGGCGGCGAGCCGTGGGCTTCGAGTTGGAACCTGCCCAACGACCTCGCCGATGCCACCATCCTCCTGCGCATCGACGGTGACGGCGAGATCGCCGAGGTAGCGCTGAGCGGGATCGCCCATTCCCGTGCCGAGCTGCCCAATCCGGTGGATCGGTCGAAGACCCACCGCTGGAAAGACGGCGTGCCGTTGCGGGTCGACACGATCACCGACCTGGCCTTTGCCGATGGCGTGGTCTATGTCGCCGGACTGTCGAACGAGGAGTTCGCCTCGACGATGTGGAAGGTGCCCTATCCGTTTGGGGCCGGGGTGAGCGCCACGACACTGGAGATCTACCACGCTGCCCACGGCGCCTTCGAGACCCATGCACCGATCCGCACCTTCGTGCCCTACGAGCTGGCCGGCAAGGCACATCTGCTGGCGGCCTATCTGTGCACTCCGTTCGTCACTTTCCCCACCGCCGACCTTGCGGACGGTGAGCACGTCAAAGGGCGCACCCTGGGCGAGTTCGGCTCTGGCAACTACCCGCTGGACATGGTGGTCTACAAGAAGGACGGTAAGGACCGGCTGCTGATCGCCAACTCCCAGCTGCCGCTGATGATCGTCAAGCCGGAGGACATCGAGAGCTTCGAGGGCGAGCTTCTCGAAGAGCCCTCGACCTATCTGGCCGGGCTGCCCTACGAGTACCGTTCCGGCGCGGGCGTCCAGCAGCTGGACCTGCTGACCGACGGCTTTTTTGTCATGCTGCAGCGTCTGCCGGGCGGCACCCTGGACCTGGTGACCCTGCCGGTGCAGCGGTTCTGAGGCCGCTCGTCGGGAGCTTTCTGTTCGCCATCTGGGCGGTGGCCGGGCCGGCGGCCGGTGCCGACCTGCGGTTCGAGGAGGAGCCCGGTACATCCACCTGGGGCACCCTCGGTGTCCACGGTCTGCCGGCCCCGGCTCTGGCTCGGCTGGCCGCCATGGATGATCTGGACGGCGCTGCCGGGCGAGAGCTCCTGTCGGTCCACACGGCGGCGGCCGCCGCCGAGCTGCCCGCGGTCCTCGGCCGGTGGCGCGTTGCCGGGACGATTCTGCGTTTCGCGCCGCGCTTTCCTTTCCGCTCGGGGCTCGGCTACCGGGCGCGGTTCGACGGCGCCGCGTTCGATCGGCTGACCGGAGCGGCGGCTGGAACAACGGCGGACCTGGAACTGTACTTCGAGCCAGCGGCGGAAGTGAGCGCGGTGGCCACCCGGGTCGAGGCGGTCTATCCCTCGGCGGACATCCTGCCCGAGAACCTGCTGCGTCTGTACGTCTGGTTCTCGGCGCCGATGCGGCGGCGGTGGATCCCCGACGGTATAAAGCTGATCGACTCGAGCTCGGGCGACGTGGTGGAGCTGCCGTTCGTCGAGGTCCCCGACGGCCTGTGGGATCCGTTGGCGCGTCGGCTGACCCTGTTCTTCCACCCCGGCCGGGTGAAACGCGGCGTCGGGCCACGGCTGGCTCTGGGGCCGCCGCTGCGCGAAGGCCGCCGTTATCGGCTGGAGATCGACACCACTCTGCGCGACGCGCACGGCCGTGCCCTGGCCGCTGGCCACGTCAAGAGCTTTGCGGTCGGGCCGCCGGATCGGCGGTCCCCAAGGCCGGCGACCTGGCGGCTGGCGGTGCCGAAGACCCAGCGGGACCCACTGGTGGTCGACTTTCCGGAGCCCCTCGACCACGGGCTCTTGCTGCGGCTGCTGGAGGTGGAAGACGCCGCCGGTGGGCGCCTGGCCGGCGAGGTGGTCATCTCACTCGGCGAGACCCGCTGGTCGTTCCACCCAGCGGCGCCATGGCAGCCCGGTAGCTACCGCCTGCGGGTGGCGCCCACGCTGGAGGACCCGGCCGGCAATACGCCGGAACGGCTGTTCGAAGAGGCGACGCGGTCGGACAGCGATCCACGCCCGCCGGAACGGGCACGGGTGGATCTGCCCTTCGAGGTGGTCGATCAGTGAGCAGCGCAGGCAAGCGCGCGTCCAGCGGCCGGCTGAGCCGTCCGTGGCAGACTAGGGCAAGCCATGGTCGACCCGCTCGCCACTCTGCCCTTCGAGACCTTCTGGAACTGGCTCCTGCTGCATCCCAACTGCATTCTGCGGGCGGGAACGGCCGATGCCGTGGTCTTCGACGACGACGATCTTCACTGGCATTTTGCCGCCGATGGGGCGCTGTTCTTCGTCCAGGTGATCCGCGGCAAGCGGCTGCTGGGGGAGGTCGTGGTCGACACGGAGCGCGTCGCCTACGCCCAGGCCCTGGGCGAGGAACGGGAGGGCGAGTTTCTCTTCGAGCTGGTCAGCGAGAGCGCGACCGAGCGCACGGCGGCCTATTTCTTCGTGCTCTCGCACGGCTACGACGATGAGGAGCCGCGCGGGCCCGAGCACGCGGTGCACTAGCCAGCAGCCTGACCTTCTCGCCGGCTCGCTTGGCGAGCGGCCGCGGGTCTAGGGGCCCGCCGCCAGGATGCGCTCGAGCAGCGCCGGGTCGTCCGGCAGCAGGCCGGCCGGGACCAGGCGTGGTGTCAGGGTCCTCCAGCGGGGCTCGGCGGCAAAGACCTCGGCGAAGATCGGCAAGGCCTCGTCGAGCCGGCCGGAGCCGGTCAGGGTCACCGCCTGCCAGTAGCGGATCTCCTGGTTCGCGGGCTGGAGATCGGCGGCGGCGGCATACTCTTCGAGCGCCCCGGCAACGTCCTCCTCGGCCATGCGCTCGTCGCCGCGGTTCATGTGGGCGTAGGCGCGGTGGACCCGCAGCAGCCGCCGCAGCTCTGCGAGCGGCTGCGCATGGTCCTCGACCCTGAGGTCGACCGTGGTCTCGCGCCAGGGCCGGCCGGCGCCCGCCGCCGGCACCACCAGGATCGCTGCCGACTGACGGCCGCGAAGATCGCCGCCTTCGGCCTGGGCGGCCTCGAGCGCCACCAGCAGCCGCTCGGCCAGGTCACCTTCGGCGGCCTCGTAGGCTCGCGCCATCGCCCCCCAGACCGTGTCACGTTCCATGAGGTTGGCCTGCACCGAGTACTGCTCGCCGGTCTGGTGACCGGCGGCGGCGATGCAGCTGGCGCCCGTGTGTACGGCGACGTTGCCATGCCGGTCGACCATCGCCACCTGCCGGACCTCTGGGTGGGGGTCGGCGGCCAGCAGTGCCGCCAGCGCCTGGTCGGCGGTCTTGCCGGCCTGCATCAGCTCGAGCCCGAGGGGGCCGTAGGAGACCTCGACAAAGGACTGCGTCGCCACCGCCCCGACTCCCGGCTCGGCCCAGGTCACGACCGAGCCGACGGAGAACCAGTGCGACTGCACGGCGACTCCCAGATCGCCCGTCGCCGGATCTCGGGCGACGATCGAGTAGGTGTTGACGGGACGGTCGGCGGCCGGCGCGGGCATCACCCCGGCGGCCAGGAGCACGAGGAAAGCAGTGAGTCGTCGCATGGTGACCTAGTCTAGCGGCGCGGACTCCTCCAGGGCGACAACGAACTCGGGCGGCTCCAGGATGTGACGCTTGACCGCGCACTGGTCGACCGCCCTGAGGATGGCCCGGTGATACCTGTCGGGGAAGCCGGGCGGCAGCTGGAGCGCAATGTGGATGCGGCCGATGCGCCGAGTCGCCGGATCGCGGATCGGCTCGAGGGTGGCACCGAGGCCTGCGGTATCGATGTCGCGCGATTGGCAGAAGCGCAAGGCATAGAAGCCGGCGCAGGTGGCGATGGAGGCGAGGAAGAGATCGAAAGGCGGCGGTGCCGTAGCGCCGCCGCCTGCCTTCCGCGGCTGGTCGCTGAGGATCTCGTGACCACGGAAACGGGCGGCTACGGCGAGGCCGCCGGGGAAGCTGACCTGCATGACATCGGGGTGCGCTTGACTGGCGGTCATCGTCGGTCTCTCCTGGGTTCGGACTCCGGCGGACCTTTACGGTCTGGAGGCCGACCGGCTCGCCTCGCTCGAGCGAATGGGTCAGAAGTCGGCCGCCAACCTGGTGGAGCCCCGCCGGGTGGCGGGCTCGCCGCCCGGCAGGGTAGCCGGCCGTCGTCGCCAAGCGGAGAACTGGCAAGCGGTGCGGCGTTCTGGTAGTCTATGAAAGGTTGTTACCAACCAAAGCGGGCCATTGAGGGAGCTGGTCCGCGCGGGGCTCGCCTCGCAAAGACGATTGGCTCCCTTTCCTCCCCCGTGCCGGATCCCTCCCCGGCACGGGTTTTTCTTTGGCGGCAGCCCGCCCCGTACTCCAGGATGATCGCGGATCGTCGACACACGGGCCGGCCGCAACAGGGAGCCGGCGCTCGGACCGGCAACTTGTTGGGGCCGGCCGGCAACAGGAGTCGAGGGGTTCGTCCACCAGGGGCCCGGCTCGAGCGGTTCCGGTTGCGGGGGGTAGCTCTCGCCTCCTTCGCCGGCGCTCGGACCGGGCTTGCCCTTTGACGTGGCTTGCCAGGCGCGCCGGCTACGATACCCCTGGGTGGACCCACCCCTCGACTCCTGATGCCGGCCTCCGAGGGACCCACGGTCACTGGCGGCCGAGCCTCATGCCCATGCCGTACCATGCGCTGATGCGCATCTTCATCACCGGGGGCACCGGCTATATCGGTCGGTCGCTGTGCCGGCGGTTGGTGGCGGAGGGGCACGAGCTGGCGGTTCTGGTGCGGCCGACCAGCCGCACCGGTGCGCTCGAGGAGCTGGGTGTCGAGCTGTTCACGGGCGACATCAGCGACCGCTACTCCATGCGTGAGGGCATGTCGGGAGCTGACTGGGTGGTGCACGCGGCGGCCGAGCTGGATTTCGCCGCCGCCCGCCAGCGCATCCACAGCGCCAACGTCGACGGGGCGCGCAATGTGGCCTCGCTGGCCTGGAAGCTGGGCGTCGGCCGGGTGCTGGCGATCTCATCGATCGCCCGCTTCGGTGGCTCGCCGGCGGACGGCTCGGCCGCCGACGAGGAGTCGCCCCTGCTGCCCCCGCTCAGCCGGTACTCCGCCACCAAGCGCGCCGGTGAGGAGGCGATGCGCGCGGTGGCCGCGCAGGGGCTGCGCCTGAACGTCGTCTATCCCAGTCTGGTCTACGGCCCGCCAGGGCCCAAAGGGGGAGCCAATCTGCTCCTGCGCGGGGTGCTCGAGCGGCGCTGGCCGATGCTGGTGGGCGCCGACCGGCTGATGAGCTGGATCCACCTGGAGGACCTGATCGAGGCGATGGTGCGGCTGATGGAGCGCGCCGAGCCGGGCCGCGACTTTGTGCTGGCCGGAGGTGCGGCGAGGCTTGGCGAGGTGGTCGACCGGGTGGCCGAGCTGGGTGGGGTGGAAGCGCCCCGCCGGCGGCTTTCGCTGCCGGTCGGCATGGTCCTGGCCCGGCTGACCGCGCCGCTCTATCGTCTGCGGGGCCGGCGGCCGCCGCTCAACCCCGATCAGCTCCGCAGCCTGGCCAGCAACTGGCACTTCGATGATGCGCGGGCGCGGGCCGAGCTGGGCTGGCAACCGCGCGGTCTCGAGGAGGGGCTGCCGCCGACGGTGGCCTATCTGCAATCGGTCCGACGGGTCGTCGAGGGGCCTTGTTAGAATTCGCCGCGCAGACGGCCGGTTGCGAGATCCGCTCGCGACAGGCGTAGCGGGCAGCAGCTTCCAGTGGGAGGGTTAGATGAGCACGGCCAAGGTGAGAGTCAACGACCGAGAGTACGAGCTGCCGCTGGTCGTGGGCAGCGAGAAGGAGACCGGCGTCGATGTCAGAAAGCTGCGTGCCGCCAGCGGTGTCATCACCTACGACCCCGGCTATGGCAATACCGGCTCGTGCTCGAGCGGCATCACCTTCATCGACGGCGAGAAGGGCATCCTGCGCTACCGCGGCTACCCGATCGAGCAGCTGGCCGTTTCGGCACGCTTTCTCGAGGTCGCCTACCTGCTGATCGAGGGCCGTCTGCCAACGCAGGACGACTTTGCCGGCTTCACCGGACGCCTCAACGGCCACACCATGATCCACGAGGACATGAAGAAGTTCTTCGAGGGCTATCCGCCAACGGCCCACCCGATGGCGATCCTCTCCATGATGGTCTCGGCGCTGTCGACGTACTACCGCGATACGCGCGCGCCGGCGGACATCAACCTCAACATCGTGCGGCTGATCGCCAAGGCGATCACCATCGCGGCGTTCTCCTACAAGAAGTCCATCGGCCAGCCGTTCGTATATCCCCTCAACCATTTCACCTATACCGAGAACTTCCTGCACATGATGTTCGCGGTGCCGGCGGAGGAGTACCAGGTCCCGGCGGTGGTCGACGAGGCGCTCAACATGCTGCTCATCCTGCACGCCGATCACGAGCAGAACTGCTCGACGGCGACGGTGCGTATGGTGGGCAGCAGCGAGGCCAGTCTGTTCGCATCGATCTCGGCGGGCATCAACGCCCTGTCGGGGCCGCTGCACGGTGGCGCCAACCAGAAAGTGATCGAGATGCTGCAGCGGATCCTCGACGACGGCGGCGACCACCAGAAATACGTCGCCAAGGCCAAGGACAAGGAGGATGCCTTCCGTCTCATGGGGTTCGGCCACCGGGTCTACAAGAACTATGATCCGCGCGCCCGGCTGCTCAAGCAGGCGGCCGACGACGTGCTCGACAGTCTCGGCGTGAACGATCCGCTGCTCGACATCGCTCGTCAGCTCGAGGAGGTCGCCCTGCACGACGACTACTTCGTCGAGCGCAAGCTGTACCCGAACGTCGATTTCTACAGCGGCATCATCTACCGCGCCATGGGCATCCCGACGAACATGTTCACCGTCATGTTCGCCCTCGGCCGGCTGCCCGGCTGGATCGCCCACTGGAAGGAGATGGTGAGCGACCCCCATGGCCGGATCCACCGGCCGCGTCAGATCTACACCGGCGAGACCGAGCGCGGTTTGGTGCCGATGGCCGAGCGCTAGCGACGCGGGGTCGCCGCCGGGGCACCTACCGCCAGCGGGCCAGCCGTGCCCGCCAGCGGTCGCGGAAGCCGTTGAGCTTGCGCCACAGACCGGGCCAGCGGTTGCGCAGCAGGCGGCGTAGCAGACGGTACATCGTCTCGCTGGCGACCGACAGGATCGCCGCGCCGAACAGCATGGTGAGGATGCCCTGGATGCCGGGCAGGACCAGTCCGGCGACACCGACCAGAAGCAGAAACCAGCCCAGGCCGAGCAGCAGCAGGCGCACCCACAGGGCCGGTGGCGGGTGCTGTCGCCGGGGCTTTGAGGTGCCCTCGCGGGGCGGCTTCGAAGGGGGCCTTTCGGTGTTCAACTGAGCTGGTCTGCGGGGAGTCGGGCCCGCCGAACGGTACCACAGGGCCGGCCCGGACCGCGCCGGCGGTGCGATTGACAAACCGGATCAGGGCGGCCCAGAATCCCGCTCCCGAACCGCTGTCGAAGGTTTCGACGACCGCAGAAGAGCCGATGCATCGCTGCCAATCTCCGCCGGAACCGTCGGCCCGCGAGACCGCCGACGGGCACCGCCTCGCCGCTGCGGCGACCCTGCTGGTGGCCCTTCTGGCGCCGTCCTGCCGGCCGGCTGCCGAGGAGGTCGCCCGCCGCCCGCAGGTGGTGGTCTATTCGGGCCGCAGCGAATCGCTCGCCGGCCCCCTCTTCGAGCGCCTGGGAGAGAGGCTGGGCCTGGAGATCAAGGTGCGCTACGGCGGCACGGCGGAGCTGGCGGCGACCCTCATGGAGGAGAGTGAGGCCACGCCGGCGCACCTCTTTCTGTCGCAGGACGCGGCGGCGCTGGGCGCACTGGCCAAGGCGGATCTGCTCGCCGGTCTGCCCCCGGCCACTCTCGCTCGCGTGGCGCCGGAGTTCCGCTCTGCGGAGGGCGACTGGATCGGCCTCTCGGGCCGCGTGCGCTGCGTGGTCTACAACACCGAGAGCGTACGGCCCGAAGAGCTGCCGGCGAGCCTCGAGCAGGTCATCGAGCCCCGCTATCGCGGCCGTTTCGGCATTGCGCCCACCAACGCTTCCTTCCAGGCCCATCTGGCGGTCTACGGCACGGTCGCCGGCGAGCCGGCTCTGCAACGACTCCTCGCCGGGCTCGCGGCCAACGAGCCGGGACGCTACCCGAAGAACAGCGCCATCGTCGAAGCGGTCATCGCCGGCGAGATCGACTTCGGGCTGGTCAACCACTACTACCTGCTGCGCGCCCTGGTCGAAAACCCCGCCGCGCCGGCCGCCAACTTCTTCATGCCGTCCGGCGAGGTGTCGAGCTTCGTCAACCTGTCGGGCGTCGGGGTGCTGCGCTCGACGCCCGAGTCGTTGGCGCTGGTGGATGAGCTGCTGGCGGAGAGCGCGCAGAGGTATTTCGCCGAGGAGACCTTCGAGTACCCCCTGAGCGCGGGCGTGGCGCCGGCCGTCGGACTGCCGCCGCTCGGTGACCTGCGGTCACGGCAGCTGCCGTTCGATGAGGTGGCGGCAAAGCTGGAAGAGACCCTCGAGTTGATCGCCGCGAGCGGTCTTCTGGGCTGACCCGGAGGATCCGTTTCGCCGTCGCCGCGCGCCCGGGCCGCCTCTGCCGGAGCGATTCGTCGCCGGCCGCCACTGCCGGTGGCCGTTCTCGCCTGGCTGGCCGCGGCGGCGGCCGCGCTGCCGCCGGCCTACATCCTGGTGCGCGCTGGCGCCGGCGGGGCCGAAGCGCTGGCCGGGGCACTGCTGCGCCCCGGAACGCTGGCCCTTCTCGGCCGCTCACTGGCGCTTGCCGGCGGGGTCCTGGCCATCGCCCTGACCATCGCCCTGCCGGCGGCCTGGTTGGTGGCCCGCACCGACCTGCCCGGCCGGCGGTTGTGGGCGGTGCTGGCCGCTCTGCCACTGGTCTTTCCGTCCTATGTGGCCGCTTTCGCCTTCATCTCCGTCCTGGGTCCGCGGGGAGTGCTGCAGGGCTGGCTCGAACCCTTGGGGATCGGCTCGCTGCCGGCCGTGGCCTACGGGTACAGCGGCGCCTGCCTGGTCCTCGGGCTGTTCGTCTATCCCTATCTCTATCTGCTCCTGGT
>CALZJC010000204.1 GCA_945787525.1 Thermoanaerobaculia bacterium
GTGGAACGTCTTGGCGACGATCCGCCAGCCATCCTCGAACCGGTACAGGCTCATGTAGTCGGTGTAGAGCGCCTCGCCGTCTTGGAAGATCTCGACCTTGGCAACCGCCGCCGGGCCGGTCTGGTCGAGCACCTGGATGGCGTGCGTGATGTTCTCCCGCAGCGGCTCACCGTGGAGGCCCAGCCGTTCCATCCAGGCATCGAGCGACACCGAGATCACCTGGTCCTCCTGCGCCACCTGCATGACGAAAGAGGAGTCGAAACCGCCGCGTGCCGCCTGCTCATCGCCGTTCATCCAGATGCCGCCGATGTAGGCCTTCTCGATGACCGCTTCGATGGCCGTCGACTCGTCGGCCGCCTGGATCGCCGTCGTCAAACAGAGCGCCGCCATGAGCAGCGCGAGGGTGGTGATCTTCGTCTTCATGGTCTGGAGCCTCCTATGGCGCTGTCGATGCCTGTTGCGTCCGAGCCTATTGCCTCTGCCGCCGAAAGAACAGCCGCAGCGAGGGCGCCGCCCATGGCGACCCGTCGCTGGCGCAACCTGCGTGGCAAGGCGAACCCATAGCCTGGAGATCGTATTGCGGGGAGTTGTCCCCGCCGTGAAGCCGACGATCGGTGAGCAGGTCGGGCTAGAGCGTCAAGATCTCCGCCGAGTTGGTCTCGGTGTCGTAGACCGCGCAAGTTGCCTTGCCCTTCCAGCCCAGGACCTCCCCCGGGTTGAGCCAGAGGCAGCAATTGATCATCTCTTCGTGAAGCTCATGAGTATGTCCGGAGAACACGGCAGAGTAGTCACCGGTCCGAGCGAGTGCTCTTCCATAGAGAGGGTAGTGGGTCACCGCGACTCTGACGGACTCGAACTGCAGTTCGGCGTGCTGGCCATGCAGTTTCAGATTGGGGAACTCGGTGGTGGCAAGGCGGCAGATCGTGAAGGGGTCGCCATCGCCATTCCCGAAGACGCAGTGCACGTCACCCTCGAAAGCCCCGAGTCCTCGGGCCGCGATTGGCGAACAGAAGTCGCCGCAGAAGATCAGGGTGGAGATGCTTCGCTCCGAAAAGAGGTTCAGAGCCTTGGCGAGATTCTCGAGATTGTCGTGGATATCAGAAAGCACACCGATTCTCATGATCGTCCTCCGAGTCGTCATTGGGGATTCCTGACCCGAGTCGGCCAGATGATACGAAGCAGCGGTTGAAAGCTCTAGCGGTCAGACCAGATCTCGCTGGATCGCTTGTCGAGGCGGGCGAGCGCAAGGCCTATAATCCGCCTCCATGAGCACTTTCGTGCTGTTCGATTGGCTGATAGTCGCCGCCTACTTCGCCGCCGTCCTCGCTGTGGGCTTCTGGGCGGCGCGGCAGGCCGGACGCTCGACCTCGCAGTTCTTTCTCTCCGGGCGCTCGATGCCCTGGTGGCTCCTGGGGGTGTCGATGGTGGCGACGACATTCTCGACGGACACGCCGAACCTGGTGGCCGACATCACGCGCACCGGCAGCGTCGCGGGCAACTGGATGTGGTGGGCGTTTCTCCTGACCGGGATGCTGACGGTCTTTGTCTACGCTCGCTTGTGGCGGCGCTCCGGAGTCCTCACCGATCTCGAGTTCTATGAACTGCGCTACAGCGGCAGGCCGGCGGCGTTCCTGCGGGGCTTCCGCGCCGTCTATCTCGGCGTTTTCTTCAACGTCATGGTGATGGCGACCGTGACCCTGGCGGCGATCAAGATCGGCGGCGCGATCTTCGGTCTGCCGCCTCTCACCACCGTGGTGGTGGCCTCGAGCGTCACCGTCATCTTCTCGACGGCCGGTGGCTTCCGCGCCGTGGTGCTCACCGATTTCCTGCTCTTCATCGTCGCCATGACCGGCTCGATCGCGGCGGCGGTTGTCGCCGTGGGCCACCCAGACGTCGGCGGCCTCGACGGCCTCTTCGCCAATCCCGCGGTGCGTGAGCGGATGGCCCTGCTGCCCGATTTCGGCGACACCGCCACCCTGGTGCCGCTGTTTCTCGTGCCCCTGGCGGTCCAATGGTGGGCCTCCTGGTATCCGGGCGCCGAGCCCGGCGGTGGCGGCTACGTCGCCCAGCGAATGCTCGCGGCGCGAACCGAGGGCCATGCCATCGGCGCCACGCTGTTCTTCAACGTCGCCCACTACGCCCTGCGTCCCTGGCCGTGGATCCTGGTGGCGCTTGCCTCGATCGCCGTCTTCCCCGACCTGGAGTCGCTGCAGAAGGCGTTCCCCGCGATCGAGCCCGCGGCGGTGCGACACGATCTGGCCTACCCGGCCATGCTCACGTTTCTCCCGGTGGGCTGGCTTGGGCTGGTGGTGGGGTCGCTGGCCGCCGCCTACATGTCGACCGTCTCGACCCATCTGAACTGGGGCTCCTCGTACGTCACCCACGACTTCTATCGTCGGTTCATCCGGCCGGCGGCGAGCGAGCGTGAGCTGGTCCGCGTCGGGCGCCTGTCGACCCTGTTGCTGATGGTCCTGTCGGCCTTTCTCGCCCTGCGGCTCGAGAACGCGCTGCAGGCGTTCCAGATCCTGCTCCAGATCGGCGCCGGCACGGGGCTGCTCTTCATCCTGCGCTGGTTCTGGTGGCGGATCAACGCCTGGAGCGAGATCGTGGCGATGGCGGTCTCCTTTGGCGTCGCGCTCTGGTTCTACGTCGGACCGGGCCGGGATGCGGCGCTCGCCGACTGGCAGCGGCTGGTGCTCGGCGTGGCCATCACCACCGCGGCCTGGTTGACGACCAGCTTCGTGACCCGGCCGACGGACGAGACGCGGCTGCGCTCGTTCGTCCGGCTGACTCGCCCCGGGGGGCCCGGCTGGGCCGCGGTGGCGCGCCGGGCGGCAGCCGATGGCGAACCGCTCGAATCCGAGACCGGCAAGCCCTGGGCGGTCCCGACGGGCATCCTGGCGATGCTCCTGGGTTGCGCCGCCGTCTACTCGGCGCTCTTCGGCACCGGCGCGTGGATCTACGGCCGTACCGGGCTGGCGCTGGGTCTCACGGCGGCGGCGATCGGCGCCGGTGGCGCCCTGGTACGTGTCTGGCGGCGTCTCGCCGAGATCTGACGCGCTGCTCGCATCTGTGTGGGCGAACCTCTCGGCAGGCGCCCGACCAAGGCCCGCTCGGTGAGCGTGACGCGGGCCGCAGCCGGCTACGGCCGCGGCTCGAGCTCGGGTGGCAACGCCAGGGTCCGCGGCGTCGCCTCGATCAAGCCCAACCGCCGGGCCGTCCGGGCGGCGGGGCGGATCTCCTCCAGCGCCCGCACCAGCGCGGCGGTCGTCTCGCTCGAGGAGGGGCCCTCGTCGAGGAACGCCTGCCAGGGCGGCTTCGCCTTGGGGAAGCGCCGCAGGCGAATCGGCGCGTCTGCGGCGAGACCGGCCGCCTCGCGCGCCAGGCGCAGGGCGACGTCGAAACCGCCGAGCTCGTCGATCAGCCCGATCTCCTTCGCCTGGACACCGGTCCACACCCGGCCCTTGGCGATCTCCCGCACTCTCTCGAGCGGCAGCCCGCGGCCCTCGGCCACCTTGGTGGTGAAGTCCTCGTAGACCCGATCGAGCCAGGCCTGGAACCGGGACCACTCGATGTCCGAGTAGTCCTGTAGACCGGTCCACATGCTGGCGTTGTCGCTGGTCTCGACGTAGTCCCAGCTCAGGCCGAGCTTCGCCCACATCTCCTCGGAGAGGAACTTGCCGAACACGACGCCGATGGAGCCGGTGATGGTGCTCGGCTGGGCGACGATCTTGTCCGCCGCCATGGCGACGAAGTAGCCGCCGGAGCCGGCGACGTTGCCCATGGTGACGATCACCGGCTTGCCCGCCTCCCTGGCGCGCAGCGTCTCGCGATAGATGGTGTCGGAGGCGACGTACGAGCCGCCACCGCTGTCCACCCGGAAGACGATCGCCTTTACGTCGTCGTCCTCGATCGCCGCGCGGAACGCCGCCGACACCTTCTCGGAGGTCAGGTTGACCGCGCCGGAGAGCGGATCGAACTCATCGCCGCCACGCACGACGTTGCCGACGCCGTGGATCAGGGCGATGGTCTCGCCCTTCTTGTACGGCCGACCGGCCCGCTTCAGATAGGCACCGGGGTAGAGCAGCTCGGCGCCTTCGCCGGCCGCCTCGCGGATCGCTTCGTAGGCCTCGTCACGGTAGGCCAGCTCATCGACCAGGCCCTCGTCCACTGCCTCCCGGCCGAAGAACGGACCCCTGGCCATCAACGCGCCCACCTCCTCGGAGGTCATGCCCCGGCCCTCGGCCATGTCGGCGACCACGACCTCCATGATCGAGGCCAGGAGCGACTCCGTAACCTCGCGGTGGGCCTCTGTGTACTCGGTCTCGGTGAACATGTTCTTGGCGCTCTTGTACTCGTGGCGGTGATCCATGCGCGGCTCGAGACCCAGCTTCTCCAAGGTGCCGCGCACGAACGGGTTCTCGATCAGCAGGCCGGTGAGGTTCACGTCGCCCGACTGCTGCAGGTAGATCCGGTCGAAAGCGCTGGCCAGGTAGTAGCTGCCGATGCCGGTAGCCACCTCGCCGAAGGTCTCGGAGAAGGCGTAGGCCGGCTTGCCGCTGGCGCGGAAGTCCAGGATCGCCTGCCGCACTTCCTGCAGCTGCGCCAGCCCCATGCCCCCCTGGCCGACGTTGGCGATCAGTCCGACGACGCGCTCGTCGTCGGCCGCCCGCACCAGCGCCTCGATCAGGTTGCGCAGCTGCGGCTTGTCCTTGAGGATCAGCTGCGCCACCGGGTCGGCCGGCACGTACTCGAGGAACTCCGCCACCAGATTCACCTCCAGGATGGTCTTCTTGGGCACCTTGCCCTTGCCGGCGCTGACGGCGATCAGGACGACGAGGCCGATGACGGCGATGACCGCCAGGGCCAGGATGGTGAGGACGATGCTGCGTGCTTTCATGATGGAGCTCCTCTCTCTGCCTGATACACGGCGCACGGCTGGCGCCCTTGCACCAGAGCCTATCTCGCCGCCGCCGACAAGGGTCCCCAACAAGAGGTTCCATCCGTTCTCGGAGAACCCTCGGTCAGGAGGGCCGGAGGAGCCGCCGCCGCCCGCGCCTGGCCAGCGTGCGCTCTCGGTGGCAGGATGGCCGTGGATGCGCGAAGCAACCACGTCTCGTCCCGGCTGCAGGTTGGCCCGTGTCCTGGCGATCGTCGGGCTGGTGACTGTCGCTCTGGCCAGAGCCGCCGCTGGTGCCTGGCACGAGGAGGGCGGCAGGAAGGCGGGTGGGGGATCGGAGGACGAGGCCCCGGAAGCCGAAACGCCCGAGCACGGGCGGCGCACCCTTCTGTTCCCGGTGGACGATCTGTACGTCGAGGGCCTGGCCGGGCCGCACCGGCGAGGCTTCGCGGTGACCCGCGTCAACCTTCAGGGGACCGACATCGCCGACGCCGGAGAGCGTTTCTTCGGCCTCCTGGTGGGCGGCCGCTTCGGGATTCTCCGAGTCCATCCCGCAGGGCGTCCCGGACGGGGCTGGCAGCTCGGGGTCGAGGCGGGATTCTACGGCCAGTTCGACATCGACAATGGGTACGACAACCTCGGATGGGACGGCTTTTACGGACTTGCCCTGACAGCGATGCTG
The DNA here is from genome assembly GCA_945787525.1 of Thermoanaerobaculia bacterium. Taxonomy (GTDB): domain Bacteria; phylum Acidobacteriota; class Thermoanaerobaculia; order Multivoradales; family JAHEKO01; genus CALZJC01. The sequence continues at coordinate 5,583 of CALZJC010000204.1, forward strand.
GCGGAGGGCTGGGCCGCCAAGGTGGGCGTGCTCCACACCTCGAGCCACGTGGGCGACGAGTATGCCGAGCGCACCGGCCGGCGCCGCATCGGCTACACCCGTGAGGAGTTGGTCGTCGGGGTCAGCCGGTCGATCCGCCAACGGTGGCGAGCGCAGGCCGAGGGCGGATGGGCCTACGATCTGCGGAACGAAGAGCTGCAGAAGGCCGAGCGGCTGCGGGTCGGTCTGGAGTATCTGGCACCCGAGACTCTCTGGAAGGGCCGAATGGGGTGGTACGCCGCCGTCGACGCTTCGGCCTTCGCCGAGCGGGATTGGCGGCTCGATTGGGCTCTGGACGTGGGTCTCCTGCTGAGCTCGTGGCCGCGCCGATGGCGGCTGGGTCTCGAGTGCTACGACGGGCGGACGCCGCTGGGCGAGTTCTTCCAGAGCGAACAGCGCTTTGTGAGCTTCGGTCTGTGGCTCGATCTTTGAGACGCCTGGAGGCGCCGTTCGCCTACGGACGGATCTCCATGTTGGGATTGTTCGGTGTGCGCAGTTGGCGCAGGAAGTGGAGCAACCTCGCCTGGTCGGCCTCGGAGAGGGCGAAGTAGTCGTCGCGTACGGTCTGGGCCTCGCCGCCGTGGAAGTCGATGGCCTTGCGCAGCGTGGTGGCCCTGCCGTCGTGTAGGTAGGGCGCGGTATCGCCGATGCCCCACAGCCGGGCCGTGGTGAACTGGGCGTCGGAGGCCTGCTGGCCCTCCTCGGGGCAGCGCCCGCAGGTCTCGGCCAGCCGCGGCCCCATGTCGTGCCGCTTGAGATCGGCGAAGAGCGGCACCTTCACCCCAGAGCCCGATATCTCGAAGCCGACCTCGACCAGGTCGATCAGGGCGTAGACGTCGGCCAGGGGATCGTGGGGCGTCTCGGGCGTAGCCAGCGGCAGGTACTTCTGGTAGGTCCTCTTCGACGGATGGTGGCAGTAGGTGCAGCCGACGTCGCGGAAGATCCGGGCGCCGCGCCGCGCGCGGGCGTCGAGAGGGTCCATGAAGGGCCGGGGGTTGGTGACGTCGAAAACGTGCAGCGCGCTCATCTCGGCCACCGTGACCTCGTCGGCCACGAAGTCCTCGTCGGGGTCGGCGCCCTCACCGACCACCTCGACCGCCTGGATACCGAAGTGGAACTGCATGGCGCCGCGGTCGAAGTCACGCATCGTGAAGTTGTCGCCCTTGCGGCCGAACGGACGCACCACCAGCGCATCCCGCGCCACCTGCTTGGTGACGACCCCGCTCAAGTCGTGCTTCGGTAGATACCGATTGATCTTCTCCAGCAACTTCGCGTCGTGCCCCCGGTTTTCGTCCAACCAGAAAATGATGGGGGCACCCGTGCGCTGGGCGCGA
>CALZJC010000205.1 GCA_945787525.1 Thermoanaerobaculia bacterium
TCTAGGGTGGCGCGCTCGATGTCGGGGCGTTGGCGGCTCCGCGCGCTCTGCTGTAGACGCTGGATGTCGGGTCTCGCCGCCGCGTCCAGCACCACCGCCTCGCCGTCGATGAGCAGCCCGTCGTAGGGTAGGGCGCTCAGGGTACGAGCGATCTCGGGATACAGGGCGGTGGCATCGAGGCCGCTGCGGTAGAGCAGGGCTATCTTGTCCGCCTGCTTGCCGGCCCGCAGCCGATAGCCGTCGTACTTGAGCTCGAACAGCCAGCCGGGGCGCGAGAAGGGCTGCCGCTCGAGGCGGGCCAGGGTCAGTTTGACCCGGTCGGCGCGCAACCGCCCACGGCGGGCACCCAGCTCCTCGAGCCGGTCGCGCAGAGCCGCCGCCCGGCTAGTGCCTTCACTCAGCTCCTCGACCGTCAGGCCGGAGAAGACCGAGCTGGGCGGCAGATCCTCGGCGTCGAGGCCGCTGGCGGCGCCGTCCGGCTTCTTGATGAGCAGCCACTCCTTGGGGTCCCGGCTGGTCTTGACCAGCGTCCACAGCCCGCGCAGCTTGTAACCCTGGAGCTCGAACAGCAACTTGCCGTCGGCCAGTCCCCGGGCTGGCTCGATCTCGTGCACGCAGCGGCCCCGGTCCCACACGATGACCGCACCGGCGCCGTAGTTGTCGGCCGGGATCACCCCCTCGAAGTCACCGTATTCCAGCGGGTGGTCCTCGGTGGCCACCGCCAGGCGCTTCTCGGCCGGGTCCAGCGAAGGCCCCCTGGGTACCGCCCAGGAGACCAGCACGCCGCCGATCTCCAGCCGTAGATCGTAGTGGCGGCGTCGCGCCGCGTGCTGCTGGACCACGAACAGGCCAGGTCGCTCGCCGCCCGAGGCGAAAGGCTCGGGGGTGGCGCCCGCCCGGCGCTTGGCTCGATAGGCTGCGAGACGGTCCCTGGGCATCTGGCGCGGTGTCTCCAACTGACTGATTCTGAAACGCTTATGCTACAATCCGCCGATTATGGCTGCACGATCCATGGCTTCCGGGACGATCTCCTTCGGTCTCGTGGCCATTCCCGTCAGGCTGTATGCCACCGGCGAAAGCTCGCAGACGGTGCGTTTCAGCATGGTGCACGAGAAGTGTGGCACCAAGGTCAAGTACCGCTACTACTGTCCCACCGACGACGAGCTGGTCGAGCGCGACGAGATCGTCAAGGGCTACGAGTTCGCCAAGGGCCAGTTCGTGCTGTTCAGCGAGGACGAGCTCAAGGCGCTGATGCCCGAGGCCACCCACGCCATCGAGATCAGCGAGTTCGTGCCGCTGGAGAAAGTCGACCCGATCTTCTTCGAGAAGTCCTACTACCTGGGCCCAGACAAGGGGGGCGCCAAGCCTTACCGGCTGCTGGCCGAGACGATGGCCAGCACCGGCCGGGCGGCTCTCGCCCGCTATGCGGCCCGGGGCAAGGACTATCTGGTGATGCTGCGCCCCTTCGAGAGCGGCCTGATCATGCAGCAGCTGCGCTACGCCGTCGACGTGCGGCCGTTTGCCGAGGTGCCGATCGAGGAGGCGAAAGTGACCAAGGCGGAGCTCGACCTGGCGCGCCAGCTGGTCGATCAGGGGGCCAGCGACGAGTTCGACCCCAACGTCTACACCGACGAGGCGCGCGGCCGGATCTGGGAGCTGATCGAGGGCAAGGTGCAGGGCGAGGAGATCGTGGCGGCTCCCGAGGAGGCGCCCAAGGCGCAGATCATCGATCTGATGGAAGCCCTCAAGGCGAGCCTTGGCGGCGCGGACGAAAAGACCGAGCGCAAGCCGCCCAAGCGAGCGACTCGCCGGCCGGCGGCGAAGAAGAAGACCGCCGCCAAGCGGACGCGCGCCAGGAAGAAGAGCGCGGCCAAGTAGCCGGTTTGGCATGGCGGTGCTGCCCGGATTCTCCACCCGCGAGGTGGCCCGGCTGCTGCGGGTCACACAGGCCCGGGTCCGGTCGCTGGTGTATGCCGGTTTCGTGAACCCGGGTCGCGGTCCCGGTCGGCGGTACCGCTTTTCGTTCCAGGATGTGGTGGTGCTGCGGGCGGCGCGGGACCTCGTAGCCAGCCGCGTGCCGGCCAGCCGCATCGCCCGCATCGTCGGCCGGCTGCGCGACGAGCTGCCGGGTGGGCGCAGCCTCGCCTCGCTGCGCATCGCCGCCGACGGTGCACAGGTGGTCGTGCGCGATGGAGGTGAGTCCTGGGAGCCCGAGTCGGGCCAGCTGCTGCTCGACTTCACGGTCGCCGATCTGGTCGTGCGCGCCATGCCGCTGGCCCGCAAGGTGGCCGCCGCGGCGCACGAGAGCCGCGACGAGATGAGCGCCGAAGACTGGTTCGCGCTGGGCTACGAGCTGGAGGCCACCGAGATCGACGAATCGATCCGGGCCTACCGTGAGGCGGTCCGCCTGGAACCCGAGCACGCCGACGCGCACGTCAACCTGGGTCGCCTGCTGCACGAGAGCGGCGCGGTGGCGGCGGCCGCCCGGCACTACCGCCAGGCCGCGGCTCTACGCCCGGGCGACGCTACTGCCGCCTACGACCTGGGAGTCGCCCTGCAGGACCTCGGCCGCTTCGAGGAGGCGGCCGAGGTTTACGGCGCCGCCATCGAGCTGGCGCCGGGCCACGCCGACACCTACTTCAATCTGTCCGCCGTCTGCGAACGCCTCGGCCGCGAAGCCCTCGCCATCCGCCACCTCAAGACCTACCGGCAACTCGTCACTGGCCGTTAGCACCAAAGGCCGTGGCGTTTCACCAGCCTTGTCGGTGGCGCAGCTCCCGGCGGCGAAGCCCTGGCCGTGGGCCACTTCGAGACTTCCCGACGGCTCTCTACTCTAGCTACGTCGCAGGGAGCGCAACGCGGCCAGCGTGGATGCAGCGCCTCAGGCTGCATGACCCTATTCGTGACCAGCGCCACTGAAAGGAGAGGGGGTGGGGGCCGGCTTCCTGAGCGAGGAAACCGGCTCCGGGGGGGATTTGGGGTGGGTGGGTGTTGCGGTATTCGAGGATTGCTCGGTAGGTGCTCATTCTTGTAGCAAGTAGCGTGCCAACCATTCTGGGTATTGGCGATTTGACCCGATGTGACCTGCTTCACTTCGCGGGCTCTCGACGCAGCCATAGACTGGCGCTCCCGATGTCCGAAGCTCTGGCGCGAGTGATCCCTTTCGAGTCGCAGCGCGTGCCGCTGGAACGGCGCATCACTCTCAAGTTTCAGCATCGCGACGGCTTCGTCAACGAGTACGCGGCGAACATCTCGCTCAAGGGCATGTTCATCACCGCCTGGGTGCCGGAGCCCTGCGGCGCCGTGTTTTTGTTCGAGGTGCAGGTGGCCGACCGTCAGCGCCTGATCCACGGCGTCGGCGAGGTGGTCTGGGTGCGCGAGGCGGAGGAGAGCCCGGAGCGCCCTTCCGGCATGGGTGTGCGCTTCCTCAAGCTGGACGAAGCCAGCCGCCGGGTGATCAACGGTATGGTGGAAGGCCATGTCCGGCGCGGCGGCACGCCGTTCGACCCGGCGATCCGGCCGGAGGGCACGGTCGGTGTGGAGGGGCTCCTTGACGGTGGAGCGGGCTCGCGGCGCGGTGCGCAAGACCCGGTGGGCAAAGGGGACCGGCTCGCCACCGTGGTTCTCGACCCGCGACTGCACCCGCTCGAGGGCCGGGCCATGGCGCGGCGCAGGGGCCGTGGCGTGGCGCTGCTGTGGCTGGCGCTGATCGCGCTGCTCGGCGGTGCGGCCCTGTTCGTGCTGCTCGGCTGATAAGGACAGACTGGTCGCCTGTCCGCGGATCCGGCCGCTTCTGGTAGATTCGGTCCGTACCGCAAGACCGGTCGCAGTCGGCCGGCGATTCACCATGAGCGAGTTGGATCAGACTCAAGATAGGGCGGCCGAAGGGCGGCGGGTGCTGCTGGAGCGCGAAGTAGTGCTCGAGTTCGAGCAGTTCTCGAGCTTCATCAGCGAATACTCGGCCAATATCTCGCTCGGTGGCATGTTCGTCAAGACCGACGAGCCGCATCCGCCCGAGACGGCATTCCGATTCGAGATCCGGCTGGCGGACGACGGGCCGCTGGTGGCCGGGCGGGCCAAAGTGCTGTGGGTGCGCGAGGCCCAGGAGAGCGCCAATCGTCCGGCCGGCATGGGGGTGCGGTTTCTGCACCTGGAGGCCGAAGGCCGCGGCCTCATCGAGCAGATCGTGAGTGAGCACACGGCTGTCGGCGGTCGACCGTTTCGCCTCGAAGAGACCGGCGAGGCCGCAGCCGATGTCGGCGGGCCGCCGCCCGAGGCGGCCGGGATCGGGCCGGAGGCAGCGGACAAGCAGCAGGTTCCCCTCGACCGGTCCACCGTCATCGAGCTGCCGACTCTCGAGGCCCTGCTCGAGGAGGCCCGCACACCGACCTCCACCCTGTCGCTGGACACGCCTCCACGCGGCTGGAAGCCGGGCATCAGGGTGGCGCGACCGCAGACGCGGCCGCAACTCGTCGCGCAGATCGCCCTCGGCGCTATCGTGGTCGGCGCCGCGATCTTCTTTCTCGTCCGGCTGTTCGCCAGCCGGCCGGTCGTTGATCCGGCCGAGACCGAGCCGCCTCCGCTGCCCCGGGTGGAAGATCAAGCCGATGTCGCGCCGCCGTTGCCGCCGTTCAGCGGCGTCGAGGAGATCACCTGGCGGCGCGCCGGCAACGGCGCCGAGATCATCGTCCGGCTCGACGGCTCCCTGCCCCGAGGCTCGTGGTCGGTGGATCGCATGAGCGATCCGCCGCGTCAGCGGCTGAAGCTGGTTGGCGCCAGCCGGCCGTATCCCACCGAGACTTTCGAGGTCGGCTTTGGCGGTGTGCGACAGATCCGCACCGGCTTCCACGACGGAGGGGCCGGCAACGAGCAGCACGTCCTGATCGACCTGGTCGATCCGCGCGTCGGGCTCGAGGAGTCCGTGGTCGAGGAGTCCTCGGTACGGCTGCGCTTCCGGCGTCTCAGGCCCTGAGGGCGTGCCACAGGATCGTCGGCAGGCGCAGCGCGCTGCGATCTCCTTCCAGCGCCGTCAACTCGCGGCCCACCCGGTCGGAGGCGCCGTGAGTGACGAACCACGGCGGCTTGGGCAGGATGCGGAACGGCCCCTCGACGACGCTCTTCTGTGGCCTCTCGAACAGCCAGCTGTTGTGCACGAAGCCGCGGCCGCTTTGGACGTCGTTGAGCGGCTGGCCGGGGAAGGCGCCCCAGGGGGTCGAGCCCAGGCCGTACGACATTGCCGGCCAGTGATTGACCGCGATCGAGCCGTAGCGCAGCTCTTCGATCGCCCGCTCCATCTCTCCGCCCAGCTCGCGTCGAGTGCGCGGATGCACGACCAAGCCGGCATTGAGCGTGCCGTGCAGCCGTTCGTTGCAGAAGTCGACCGCCAGGCGCAGGAACTCGGCGGCGCCGGATCCGGCCAGCGCGGTCTCCACCGTGAAGGCGCAGAACGACTCTTCACGGAAGGCCGGCCCCGCGTCGTTCGGCGAGACGCCGGCGGCCAGCGCCGGGGGTAGCACGCCGGGTCGGCGGGCACCGAGCCGCTCGGTCGACGGGTAGGCGGCGGTGAACCGCTCGTAACGCTCCTCGGCACCCGGGTAGTAGGCGGCTCGCGGTGGCAGCCGGGTCAGCACCTTGCGCAGCCGGCCGAGTAGCTGGCGGCGCTGCGGCCAGTCGCGGTGGGTGACGATGACCTTGGTCGCGTTGCAGTTGAAGCCGCCGTTCTGGGTCATCTGGGTGGCCAGGTTCTCGGCGTGGAAGAGGAGATCGGTATCGCTCCACTCTCCGGGCACCACGATGATCGGGCTGACGTTGCCCAGCTCGCTGCTGATCGGCTTGTGCAGCAGCGGACGGTTGTCGCGCTTGCGCGCGGCACCCTCCTCGCCGCCGCCGAAGACGATCAGGTCGTGGGTCTTCTCGCTGCCGGTGATGTGGACCTCGTCGATGCCGTCGTGGTGGCACAGATAGGAGCCGATCGCGCCGCCGCCGTAGACCAGCTTCAGAAAGCCCGCCTCGATCAGCCCGGCAAAAGCCTCCTCGATCAACGGACCCAGATACTCGTTGACCGGGTTGAGCTTGAGCAGGGTGACGCGGCCCTCGGCGTAGAGCTTGTGGATCGCGTCGAGGGTGGGAATGCTGGCGACGTTGCCGGCTCCGAGCACCAGCGCCACGCCCGGTGCGGCGTCGGTCTGCCGGTGGACCAGGCCGACGTTCTCGGAGAGGTTGTCGCGGGTGACGCCGGGCTCCATCCAGACCTCGGCAGTGAAGCCGCGGTAGAGCAGGCCGTCCAGGTGATCGCCCGGGAAGACCCGCACGGCGACCTGGCCGTTGGCGCGTTGGCGCACCAGTCGCGCCGGCACCCGGACCTCGCCGTACCGATCGACCCGCTCGAGGGTCTCGATCAGCAGCCGCAGGGTCCGGACCTGGATGTAGGGGCCGGCGAACCAGTCTTCGCCGGCGCGCGGCGAGTCGGGCTCGAGGCCCTTGGCCGCCAGGGCCGCGGCGACCTGCCGGTCGGCCACGCGTAGCGAGCCCTCGAGAGCGCTCTCGGCCAGCTCGATCTTGCGCCCCATGGGCAGCTCGAGCCAGGCGGGCGCGCGCTCTGCGAGGTCTGCGACGGTGCCATCCAGCCGCGAGCGGAGGCTCGCGGCGAGTCCAGAGTCTCGATCACGGCTTGTCGCGATGGCCATACGGGCTCCTCCGTGGAGAGTCTGTCACAGCGCTCCGATGGCTTCCCAACCGGCGCCCGTCGGGGGTGCACCGGGCTCAACAACCGGGTATGATCGGCTGCACCGTCAGATAGAGGCTTTCGACATTTGAGGTCGACTCGAGCTCGCATGGCATGAGCTGGCAGCGAAAAGGCAAGGCGAGACAGTCCGTCGTGGTCATGGGCTGCGTCGCCTTCGCGCTGGCCTCCTCC
>CALZJC010000206.1 GCA_945787525.1 Thermoanaerobaculia bacterium
GCCTGACGCCGCCGGCCGGCGGGGCCGTCTGGCAGTCGACGTCCGAGCTCGTCGCCAGCCTTCGCCGCCCCGCCTTCTGGCGGCGTCTCGCGGGGCAGTAGCGCCGCGGGATGCCCCCCGTGAGGGCCGACGATTGACCGAACCCGGCGGTGGTGGAAAGATGCCGCCTTGCGGCATAGCCCGCCCCGATCCACTTCCCGAGACACTCGAGAGCCCTGATGTGAGCGAACAGATCCGTTTCTTCGTCCCCGGACCCACCCACGTCGCGCGGGAGGTGCTCGAAGCCCAGGTGCGGCCGATGATCGGGCATCGATCGCCCGAGTTCAAGGCGCTCTACGCCTCCCTCGAGCCGCGACTGCGACAGGTCTTTCGCACCGCCGGTGACGTGCTTTTGGCCACCTCCAGCTCGACCCTGGTCATGGAGAGCGCCGCCATTTCGACGGTGGTGAGCGACGTCCTCAACCTGACCTGCGGCGCCTTCTCCGAGCGTTGGCACCAGATCTTTCTCAGCGCCGGCCGCGACGCCGATCGGGTCGCTGTGCCCTGGGGCCAGGCGGTCGATCCCGAGCTGGTGCGCCAGGCGCTGCGGCGCAAACGCTACGAGGCCGTCACGGTGACCCACAACGAGACCTCGACGGGGGTGCTCAACCCGCTGGCCGAGATCGCCGCAGTGGTGCGCGAGGAGAGCGATGCGCTGGTCCTCGTCGACGCCGTGTCGTCCCTCGCCGGGGCCCGGCTCGAGGCGGACGAATGGGGTCTCGACCTGGTCATTGCCGGCACCCAGAAGGCGCTGTCGGTGCCGCCTGGGCTGGTCTGCTTCACCTTTTCCGAGCGCGCCGCCGAGCGCGCCGCAAAGCTGCCGCTGCGCGGCTTCTACACCGACCTGCTGCGCTACCGTGACAAGCACCGGGCCGGCGGCACGGTGACGACGCCGGCCGTCGCGACCGTGTCGGCCCTCGACCGGCAGCTCGACCGGATCCTGGAGGAGGGCATGGAGGCCCGCTGGCAGCGCCATCTCGATCTGCAGGCGACCACCGCCGCGTGGGCGGCGGATCGCGGTTTCACCTACCCGGCGCCGGTGCCGGCGCGGTCGCCGACCGTCAGCTGTCTCAAGCCGCCGGCCGGCATTGCCGCCCCCGGTCTGGTCGCCGGTCTGGCCGAGCGCGGGTTCACCGTCGGCGGCGGCTACGGCTCCTGGAAGCCCGAGACCTTCCGCATCGGCCACATGGGCGAAGTGCGGCCCGCCGACCTCGAGTCGCTGCTGGCGGCGATCGATTCCCTCGTCTGACCCTGGAGCTCAGCCATGGCCCACCGCATCCTCATCGCCGACCCGCTGGCCGACGCCGGCCTCGAGATCCTCCGTGCGGGCGGCGCCGAGCTGCATCAGCTCGCAGCCGCTGAGCGGCCGCGCCTGGCCGAGCTGATCGGTGACTACGACGCCATCGTGGTGCGCAGCGCCACCCAGGTGGACGCCGACCTGCTGATCGCCGGCGACAAGCTCAAGGTGGTGGCGCGGGCCGGCATCGGGGTCGACAACGTCGACGTCGCCACCGCCACCGAGCGCGGCATCCTGGTGGTCAACGCGCCGACCGCCAACCTGATCTCGGCCACCGAGCACACCTTTGGCCTGCTGCTGGCGCTGGCGCGCAACATCCCGGCGGCCAACGCGTCGGTGCGGGCGGGGGAGTGGGAGCGCAAGCGCTTCCAGGGGCACGAGCTGCAGGGCAAGACGCTGGGTATCGTCGGCCTCGGCCGGATCGGTCAGGCGGTGGCGGTGCGGGCCCGCGCCTTCGAGATGCGGGTGCTCGCCCACGATCCCTATCTCGACGCGGCGGTGGGGCGGCGGCTCGACATCGAGATGCTGCCCATCGACGAGCTGCTCGCCCGAGCCGATGCCGTCACCCTGCACCTGCCGCTGAGCGACGGCACCCGCAACCTGATCGACGCGACGCGTCTGGCGCTGATGAAGCCGGGCGCCTTGCTGGTCAACTGCGCCCGCGGCGGCGTGGTCGACGACGCGGCGCTGCTCGAGGCGCTGGAGGAGGGCAGGCTGGGGGGCGCGGCGCTCGACGTCTTCGCGCAGGAGCCGCCGGCGGATCTGGCGCTGGCCGCCCACCCGCGGGTCGTGGCCACTCCCCACATCGGCGCCCAGACCCGCGAGGCCCAGGAACGAGTGGCGACCGAGACCGCGCGCATGCTGCTCGCCGCCCTCGACGGCTCGCTTGAAGTGACCGCGGTCAACCTGCCTTTCGGTGCGACGAGCGCGGAAGAGAACCGCTTCCTCCGTCTGGCGGAGAGGCTCGGGCGCCTGGCCGCGGAGATGCTCGAGGGCGGCTTTCGGCGCCTCGAGGTCGGTCTCTGGGGTCTGGCAGAGGAGCAGGGTGTGCCGCTCACGGTGGCCGCCCTCATGGGCGCCCTGGAAACGCACCTGGGAGGCGGCGTCAACTACGTCAACGCCGAGGCCGTGGCGGCCACCCGCGGCATCGAGGTGGTGCGCGCGATCCACCACGGCAGGGGTGACTACTCCCGCCTGGTGGGCATCAAGCTGGCCGGTGAGGGCGGCACCGTCGAGCTGGCGGGAACGCTGTTCGGCGAAAGCGACGCCCGCGTGGTGCGCTTCGAGGGCTACCGCCTGGAGTTCCGCCCCGAGGGGCGGCTTCTGGTGCTGCAGAACCTCGACCAGCCGGGGGTGGTCGGCAAGTTGGGCTCGATCCTCGGCGAGGCGGGCGTCAACATCGCCGACATACATCTGGCGCGCGAGTCCCAGGGCGAGGCGGCGGTGGCCGTACTGCGCCTCGACAACGCGCCGGCGCCGGCGGTGCTCGAAACCCTGCGGCAGCTGGACGAAGTGATCCGCGTTCGCCTCGTGGACCTCGGTGTAACCTAGCCTGCAGTTCTCACCAATCGTCTACTACAACACCGAATGCCCCTGAATCTGCTGCGTTACGCTCCTGTCGGTCATCCTCGGCGTGCGACGAGCACGCCTGCGGTGCCCTCGGTCGCAAGCCTTGCATCTCCAGGCACCTACGGCGTTTCGCTACGACGTCCGGTGAGAAGTGCAGGCTAGCGACGGCTAGCCCGGACCATGGCGAGAGTCGGACTCATCTTCGGTGGCCGCACGGTCGAGCATCAGGTCTCCCTGACCTCGGCGCGCGCGGTGGCGGCGGCGCTGCGCCAGGCCGGTCATGAGGTCGTGCCGTTCGGCGTTGCCGAGGACGGCTGCTGGCTGGCCCCGGACGAGGCGGCGCCGGCCCTGTGTGGCCAGGTGGAACGGCTGCCGGCCGTCGGAACGCCGGTCGCCGGGACTCTCGTGCACCTCATCGACAGCGGGGTCGAGGTGCTCTTCCCGATCGTGCACGGCACCTGGGGCGAGGACGGCTCGCTGCAGGGTCTGTGCGAGATGCTCGATCTGCCCTACGTCGGCGCCGGCGTCACCGCCAGCGCCGTGGCGATGGACAAGGCGCTGTGCAAGAGCGTGCTGGCGTCGGTCGGGCTGCCGGTGGTGGAGTACGCGGTGGTCACCGCAGCCGAGTTCGAGGCGGCCCCGGAAAGCGCCCGAGACCTGCTCCCGGAGTTCTCACCGCCGCTGTTCGTCAAGCCCAGCTGTGGTGGGTCGAGCGTCGGCATCAGCCGGGTGGCCAGCCGGGACGATCTGCCGGCGGCGATCCGTTTCGCCCTCACTTTCGACCGCTCGGCGCTTGTCGAGCGCGGCGTCGAAGGGCGCGAGCTCGAGTGCTCGGTGCTGGGCCACGCGGCGCCCGAGGCGTCGGCGATCGGCGAGATCGTGCCCGGCAACGAGTTCTACGACTACCAGGACAAATACCTCCAGGACGAGGCGCAGCTGAGCTATCCGGCCGACCTGTCCGAATCGCTCGCCGATGAGTTGCGGCAGCTCGCGGTGACCGCCTACCGGGCTATCGGCGCCTCCGGCATGGCGCGGGTCGACTTTCTGCTGGAGAACGGCTCGACGCCGTGGATCAACGAGATCAACACGCTGCCGGGATTCACCCAGATCTCCATGTATCCCAAGCTCTGGGGTGTCCTGGGGCTCGGCATGCCGGAGCTGATGGATCGGCTGCTGGCCGCCGCGTTCGAGCGCCACGCGGAGCGCCGCGCCCTCGACGCGGGCATCCGCCGCTGGCTCGACGAGCTGGCCTAGCCTGCCCTTCTCACCAATCGTCTACGAAACGCCGTATCTGCCTGAATCTGCGGCGTTACGCTCCGGTCGGGCATCCTCAGCGTGCTTCGAGCCGGGCGATCAGAAAAAGAAGCCGAAGCGAAGCTCGAGCGCCTGTCCGCGCTGTCGATGCCCGGCGTGGTAGACGATGAAACCGTGTCTGACGTCGTCCTGGAAGGCCAGCTTGATGCTCGGGTTGCGGCCATCGAGCTCGCTGCCCAGGCGAATGTCGGCAAACGACAGGAAGTGCGAGCGGACGCCCCTGAGACGCAGCTTCGCCCCGAGCCAGGGCCGGCTGTCCAGGCGGAAGCGCGGTGAGACGTCCACTTTCCTCCGCGATCCGACGTCGATGGCGCTGCGGTCAGATCGCCTGAACAGCGCGTCCCGCCGCTCCTCCAGCCGCAGGCTCCGCTCGACCGACTCCTGCGAGGCCTTGAGCAGGCTACGAAGCAGGATGTGACCGATCTTCCGGTGCTGGGCGGGATTGTCCCCAAGCTCTGGCGTGAAGTCGAGGTCATGCAGGTGGATCGCGAAGCGGGTCTCCTCCAGCTGGCGCCACCGCTCGCGTCCCAGGAGATCGCGCAGAAGCCGACGCTGCCGCTCGAGGGCCGCCTGGTCCTGCGAGGTCGCCCGCCAGGCGCCCGCCGCCCCGGCGCACAGCGCGAGCAGCCCCAGGCAAGCAGCCGCTCGCCAGATGCGGGCGGTGGACCTCTGTCGGACCGGTCTGGCCTTCATGGTCGGTTGGACGCGCCGCTCGGGCCGTTCCTTCGCGCCCGGTCCGGCGAGCGGCTGGTGGGCCCGTCAGCCGGCGCGCCGGGCGAAAGCCTCGAAACCGTCGCGGCGCAGCCTGGCAGCCACCCGCTCGGCCTCGTCCGGTCGCCGCCAGGGCCCCAGCAGGACCTTGTGCAGGCCGTTCTCGGTCACCACGCGCGCCGCCCCATAGCCCCGCAACCGGTGGGCGCGCTCCCTGGCGCGACCGCGGTCGGAGAAGGCACCCGACTGGACCACCCAACCGCTGCCGGCGGTGCCGTGACGCGGCGCCCTCTTGCGCTGTCGCACGACAGTGATCTCGACTCGCGCCACGCCCGGCCCGATCATGCCCAGCGCCGCGGCCGCGGCGCGCGACAGATCGATGATGCGGCCGCGCACGAACGGCCCGCGGTCGTTGATCCGCACCCGCGCCCGGCGGCCGTTGTCGCGGTTGCGCACCTCGACCACGGTGTCGAACGGCAGGCTCCTGTGCGCCGCGGTCATGGCGTGCATGTCGTAGGTCTCGCCGTTGGCGGTCTGCCGCCCGTGAAAGCCGGGCCCGTACCAGGAGGCCATGCCGCGCTGGCTGCTGCCGGGGCGACCCGGCGGAGCGGTGGCGCAGCCGGCGGCCAGCAGGAGCGCCGCCGCGGCCAGCAGCCGGCGGGCTGGTCGTCTGCCGCCTGCCGTGACGATCATGGTTTTCTAATCAGACTCGCAGGGGCTCGGGCTCGAGCTCCTCGGCGCCGGCCAACGCCGGGTCCAGCACGTTGTCCAGAAACTCGTCGACCTGCTGCGGCGCCCGGCCGATGAACGCGTCGGGAAGCACCGTCGCGTCGATCTCCTGCCGAGTGAGACCGAAGTCGGCATCGCCGGCGATCGTGTCGAGCAGCGGGTTTGGCTCGCCACGGGAGACCGCTTCGTGGGCGGCCAGGCTGTGGCGGCGCAGCCGCTCGTGCAGCGCCTGGCGATCGCCGCCCCGCAGCGTGGCCTTGATCAGTAGATTCTCGGTGGCCATGAACGGCAGCTCGCGCGCCACGTGGGCGGCGATGCCGTTTTCCAGCGCCACCAGGCCGTCGCCGATGCTACTCGCCAGCAGCAACAGGGCGTCACAGGTGAGAAAAGAGTCGGCCAGCACCAGCCGGCGGTTGGCCGAGTCATCGAGGCTGCGCTCCAGCCACTGCAACGAGGCGGTGAGCGGCCCGTTGAGGCTGTCCGTCAGCAGCCGTCGCGCCAGGCCGCACATGCGCTCGCTGCGCACCGGGTTGCGCTTGTAGGCCATCGCCGATGAGCCGACCTGTTCGCTGTCGAACGGCTCGGACAGCTCGCCCAGGCCCTGCAGCAGTCGGACGTCGCCGCCCAGCCGGTGGCAGCTCTCGGCGATGCCCGCCAGACAGGCCAGCACCTGGCTGTCCTGTTTGCGCGGATAGGTCTGGCCGGTGACCGGGTAGGAGGCCGGAAAGCCGAGCTTCTCGGTGAGCAGCAGATCGAGCTGCTTCACCTTCTCGTGATCGCCGTCGAAGAGCTCCAGGTAGCTGGCCTGGGTGCCGGTGGTGCCCTTGACGCCGCGGCAGCGCAGCCCGGCGGTCAGCCGGCGCACCGTCTCGAGGTCGATCAGCAGATCCTGCAGCCAGAGGCAGGTCCGCTTGCCGACGGTCGTCAGCTGCGCCGGCTGCAGGTGGGTGTAGGCGAGGGTCGGCAGCGATCGGTGGCGGCGGGCGAACTCCGCCAGGGGGCGCATGGCGGCGCTCAAGCGGCGCTCGACAAGCCGCAGCGCCTCACGGACCAGCAGACCATCGGTGTTGTCGACGACGAACATGCTGGTGGCTCCGAGGTGGAGCACTGCGCCAGCCTCGCCGGCCTGCTCGGCGAAGTGGCGAAGATGCGCCACCACGTCGTGGCGGGTGCGGCGCTCGAGCTCGGCGACGCGCTCGAGATCGATGTCGCCGGCCA
>CALZJC010000207.1 GCA_945787525.1 Thermoanaerobaculia bacterium
GGTGTACTCGAACGGCAGGTGATACGCGTTGAGCAGCACGACCTTCGCACCCTCGATGTCGTCGCCGAGCAGTCGCATGGCCGCCGCGGTGGCCGACTCGGCGTCGCGCGAGAAGTCGGTCGGCACCAGGATGGTGCGGATACGGCGGTGACGCTCATGATCGCCGGGGTGCACCGAGAGCACCGGGCAGGTGGAGTGCTGCACCACCCGCTCGGCGGTCGAGCCGAGCAGCAGATGGCTGACACCGGTCAGCCCGCGGGTGCCGATCACCAGCAGGTCGGCCCCCTCCTCTCTCACCGCCTCGAGGATTGCCTGCGACGGCAGCCCGAGACGCAGATCGCTCGATACTTCGAGACCGGCCCCGCGCACCCGGTCGCAGACCTCCTCGAGCCGGGCGGCGGCCGCCGCCTGAAGCGCCTCGGTGAAATCGGGCGGCGCCGGCACGTAGTCGGTCATCCGGTTGGCCAGCAGCAGCCCGTGCACCAGCCGGATGCGGGCGCCATGGTCGCGGGCGACCTCGATCGCCCAGTCCACTCCGGCCCTGGCCGTGGGTGAGAAATCGGTGGCTACGAGGACGTTGCGGATCGGTTCGCTCATGGCAGGAGTATAGGCTCGATCCGACTCCCCGTGCGCCACTCTCAAGGGTGGGCGTCAGCGCCAACTGTTTGACCGCGAAAGAGGCGCTTGCTAGGCTTTCCGTCCCTGCTGGGACGTCGTTCAATGGTAGGACACGCGGCTCTGGACCGCGGAATCGGGGTTCGAATCCCTGCGTCCCAGCCACCTCCTTCCTTCCTCGTTCAGCTGGCTTCTGGTGTCAAGTAGGTCGCCTCTGTGCGGCCAGGGGATTCGAACCCCTGGCGCGCCGGAGGGCGCGCCCAGGAGACACAGTTCGCTTCGTTTGGCGAACGCCAAACGAATCCCTGCGTCCCAGGCAACCTGCAATTTCCTGGGCAAGACTGCCTTTCCACCCGGCGGTAAGGGCCGGACGCTTGGACTCCAGGCGGCGGGGGTCCGCACTCCCATCGGCCAAGGCCACGGTATGATCCGCGAGATGCCGTCCGAGTCCGAGCTCAGGCCTGATTCCGCAATCGAGGATGCGGCCCGGCCGGGAGGACATGCGGCGTCGGTGGAGGCTGTCGAGGTCGGTGAGCCCACTCTCAAAGGGGCGTTTTCTCCCGAAGGTGTCGACCTCACCGTCATCCGCTGGATGTTACGGCGCACCCCGGCGCAACGGCTCGCCGCCGCGCAGCAGTTCATCGACGCTGCCTGGGCTCTCCGCGGTGATGAAACTTGACCTCCTGGCACTGCTTCGCGCCCTGGCTCGGTACGAGGTTGAGCACGTCGTTGTCGGCGGGGTGGCCGCCATCCTGGAGGGTGCGCCGATCACCACGCTCGACCTCGATATCGTCTACCGTGTCGAGGACGCCAATCTCGATCGACTAGGCGCCCTTCTGACCGACCTGGGGGCGCGCTACCGCGATCCCGCCGGCCGAGAGATCGAGCCGACCGTCGAGCGCCTACAGGCCAACCGAGTCAACCTCCTGGAGACACGAGAAGGTCTCCTCGACGCGATGCAGGAGATCGGCGCCGGCTGGTCGTATGACGATCTTCTCTCCCGTACGCACGTCCGCAGGGTCGGCGATCTCGAGGTGCGAGTGCTCGATCTCGCGGCGGTCATCGAGTCGAAACAGGCCGCTGGGCGGGAGAAGGACTCCGCCATGCTGCCGGTCTTGAGGCAGACCCTCGAACTGCGGCGTCGAGAGCAGCACTGAGGTGCGCGCAGCATCTATCCTTCCGAGAGCGTGGGCCGGGCACAGAGCGTGAACGGGCTGAGACTCCCTGCGTCCCAGCCATCTCCTCTCTTCCTCGTTCAGCTGGCTTCTGGTGTCAAGTAGGTCGCCTCTGTGCGGGGTGGCGTGGAACCTAGGCTGGAACCTAGAAAAAGCTAAGTGCTGAAATGATTGAACTTGAGTGTCATTAGACGCTGACTGAAACTCAGGGTGTCGCTGGTTCGATTCCGGCCCTGGGCACCATCTAAACCTTTTATTCACAATAGTTTATGGTCTCTGCGGGCCTGCTCTGCATCGTCCTCGAAAGAGGTCGAGCAAACAATGAGCAAACACGCTGGGGTGTGGTCTGTCGCGGTCTGTCGTAGACCGCTGTCTCGAAAGCCCCCGAGCGGCAGGGGACGAGACTGCCCAGAACTCCCGCAGCGAGGCATGTCAGCGGTCCGAAGCCGCCCGGCCCCGAGGCCTGCCGGCAACCGGTCGGCAGCTCGCCGACCCCAGTCGGTAAGATGCAGCGTCACCTACGAAAGCGTCGCCTTCCGATGATCGGTTCCACCGTCTCTCACTACAAGATCCTCGAGAAGCTCGGGGTTGGCGGCATGGGTGTCGTCTACCGGGCCGAGGATCTGACCCTGGGTCGGCACGTGGCGATCAAGTTCCTGCCCGATGCGCTAGCCGAGAATCCCGAGGCCCTGGCCCGGTTCCAACGAGAGGCACGGGCGGCTTCGGCGCTCAACCACCCGCACATCTGCACGATCCACGAGCTGGTGGAAGACGAAGGGCGCCCCTTCATCGTCATGGAGCTGATGGAAGGTCAGACCCTGAAGTACCGCATCAGCGGCCAGCCGATGCCGGCCGAGCAGATCGTCAACTTTGGCGCCCAGGTGGCGGACGCCTTGGAAGCGGCCCACAAGGCCGGAATCGTCCACCGGGACCTCAAGCCGGCGAACCTCTTCGTGACCGGACGCGGCGAAGCCAAGGTGCTCGACTTCGGGCTCGCCAAGGTCACCGAAGATCAGGCGCGCAGAGTCTCGAGCGGAGTGGATGAGGCGGAGGCCGCGACCGAGCTGGCCCCTGAGCAGTTGACGACCCCCGGCACGTCTATGGGGACGATTGCCTACATGTCGCCCGAGCAGGTGCGTGGTGAGGAGCTCGACGAACGCACCGACCTCTTCTCTTTGGGAGTTGTGCTCTTTGAGATGGCGACCGGCAAGCAGCCGTTCCAAGGCAAGACGGCTGGGGCGATCTTCGACTTGATTCTGAACCGGGCGCCGACGGCCCCGGTGCGGATCAACCCGGATCTGCCCGATGAGCTCGAGCGCATCCTCAACAAGGCGCTCGAGAAGGACAAGGCGCTGCGCTACCAGCATGCCTCGGATCTCAAGGCCGACCTCAAGCGGCTGCAACGGGACACCAGGTCGGCGGAGCCACTGGTTGCCGTCGAGGCCGTGGAGCCACCCTCAGCTCCGTCCCGTCGGGGACTGTGGGTCGGGCTCGGAGCGGCAGCCTTGGTCCTGGCTCTCGTGGCGGTGTTCTGGCTCGGAAAGGGGGCTGACAAACCGGAAGAACTGGCAGACCGAGGTGCCGTGCCGTCGCGCAAGATGATCGCCGTCCTGCCGTTCCAGAACCTCGGCTCAGCGCAGGACGAGTACTTCGCCATTGGCATGACGCAGGAGATTGCGAGCCGGATGGCCTCGGTCCGCAGCGTCGGGGTGATCGCTACGAGTAGCACCCGCCGGTATGTGGACACGCGGAAGACGGCCCGGGAGATCGGCGACGAGCTGGGAGCTGAGTACCTGGTGACCGGCAGCGTCCTGTGGGCTCGCAGCGGCGATGGCTCGAGCAGGATCCGCATCACTCCGCAGCTCGTTTCGACTGCCGACGAGACGCAGATCTGGGCCAGGTCCTACGACCGGGTCTTGGACGATGTTTTTGCAATGCAGACGGAGATAGCAACCCAGGTCGTGAGTCGCCTGGGAGTCTCGCTGGTCGAATCGGAGAGCGCCGCCGTCATGCGGCTGCCGACCGACAATCTGGAAGCCTACGATGCCTATCTGCGGGCCACGGCGGTCCGCGTAGACAACAACGACCCGTCTTCGATCCTGTCTTGGATCGAGAACCTGTCGCGGGTGGTCGAGCTCGATCCAGGTTTCGCGCAAGCCTGGTTTCGGCTGGCCAACGCAAACGGCTGGCTCTACTCCTTGGGCTACGACGCCTCTGAAGAGCGCCAGCGGCTGACACTCGAAGCGGCGCAGAGGGTTGCAGACGAGGCCCCAGGGTCGGCTCTCGCGGCATCAGCGATGGGCCAGTACCTGTATCGAGTCGAGCGTGACTACGATCGGGCGCTCGTGGAGCTGACCCGTGCTGTGGAGCTCGACCCCAACAGCAGCACGGTCTACTGGCTGCACGGTTCGGTGCTTCGCAGAAGGGCCGACTTCGAGGCCGCCGTCGAGAGCTACAGAGCCGCTGTGGCCCTGGATCCGCACAACCCGAACCATCTCAGACAACTCGGCATTGCCCTCCAGCACCTCCGTCGGTTCGAGGCCGCGATCGACACCTTGGACCGGGCGATCGAGTTGTCGGAGGAGAGGGCGGTCAACCACTACGTAAAAGTAGAAACGCTGTGGTCCTGGGCCGGGCACCTGGCGGCTGCCCGCCAGGCACTCGAAGCGTTTCCAGCGCATCAGAGTGCTGTCGGAGCTGACTACCTGTGGTACTGGCAGACAGTCTTCGAAGGGGAGTTCGGCGCGGCGGCCGAGCGCATGCAGACCACAGCCGGCGAGTGGTTGGGAATGCCGATCGATCTCCGCCCGCGTGAGCTCTTGGCGGGGCTGGCGAGTGTCTGGCTGGGTGAGCCAGATCCAGCCAGGCGGCAGTTCGAATCGGCTGTCGTCAAGCTGCGGGGCCGACTCGCCGATGCGCCCGACAACGAAAAGGCCCTGAGCTCGTTGGGCGTGACGCTGGCCGCCCTGGGCCGGCGTGACGAGGCGATCGAGGCGGCTGTCCGAGCCACCGAGATCGTGCCGTTGGCAACGGATCCCTGGTTCGCTCAGGCGCACATCGAGGACCTGGCCTGGGTCCATACGCTACTCGGCGACTACGACTCTGCGCTCGAGCAGCTGGAGATCCTGCTCGAGCGACCTTCCCGAGTCACCATTTCGCGTCTGGAGCTCGATCCGCGGTGGGCACCGCTAAGGGATCAGCCACGATTCCTGGAGCTGAAGGCGAAGTTCGGCGGAGGAGACCCGGTCGCAGAGCGAGTGGCGAGCCGCGACCCAAAAGGGGTGCCATCCGAATAACAGCAAGATCGCCAGCACCGATTCCGTCCATACTCAACGTGCCTCGCCACGGCACGGCTTCGCCCCTACCGCGTCGGCTGCGAAGGCCGCATCGCCCACCTCAAACGCAGCTACGCCGCCGGACGGTCCCGACTCCGAGGCACCGAGGGCGCTCGCGTCTGGGAAGGCTGGGGCGTCTTCGCCTATGATCTCGACGGCGTCCCTGACTGGCGGGCGAGGGGCCTCGCGGCGGAGGTGGAGAGCAGCAACTGAAGAAGGAGATCGTTGATGGCATTTCTCAAGAAGAAGACTCTGACCGGGCTCGCCCGTACCTGTGGCTGAGCGGCCAAGATCGGTCCGGCGGTTCTGTCGGACGCGTTGAGTGGGCTGACGCCACCGTCGGACCCGAACTTGCTGGTCGGCATCGAGACGGCCGACGACGCCGCGGTCTACCGGCTGTCGGACGAGCTCGCGGTCATCAGCACCGTCGACTTCATCACCCCACCGGTCGACGACCCCTACTGGTTCGGCCTGATCGCGGCCGCCAACTCGATCTCCGACGTCTACTCGATGGGCGGCCGGCCGATGACCGCCCTCAACCTGGTGATGTTTCCCGCCAAGCATCTCGACATGGGGCTGCTCAAGGAGATCCTGCGCGGCGGCCATGACAAGGCGGCCGAGGCCGGGGCCTGTCTCGTCGGCGGCCACACGGTCGAGGACGAGGAGCCGAAGTACGGCCTCTGTGTCAACGGCACGGTCCACCCCGACCGGGTCATCACCAACGCCGGCTCGCGACCGGGAGACGTCCTGATCCTGACCAAGCCGCTGGGCACCGGCGTGCTCTTCAACGCCGTGCGCTCCGGCCGGTTCGGCTTCGCCGAGCTCGAACGGGAGGTCCTGCCGACGGTCGCCGCCCTGAACGGAGCTGCGATGGAGACCGCGCTCGGCTTCCATCTGCACGCCTGCACCGACGTGACCGGGTTCGGCATCGCCGGCCATCTCCTCGAAGTCGCCCGCGGCTCGGGAGCCACCGTCCGGCTCGACTACTCGAGCCTACCGGTCTACCCGGGGGCGCTCGAAATGTACCGAAAGGGGGAAGGCACCGGCAGCAACCTCCCCAACCGCGCCATGGTCGAGGAGTCCATGACCCTGCGGGCGGGTCTCTCGCCGCCGGAGGAGCAGCTCCTCTTCGACCCCCAGACCTCGGGAGGGCTCCTGCTCTCGGTGCCCGCCGGCGAGGCGGACGACCTGACGAGCGCCCTCGAGGCCGCAGGCGTAGCTGTGGCGGTACGTGTCGCCGGGGTGGTCGAGGGTCCGCCGGCGCTCGAAGTCGTCTGACGGGACGCTCTCACTGGCGTGGAGATCCTCCTCCTCATCGCCGGGCTCGGCGTCGTCACGGGGTTCCTCTCCGGGCTGCTGGGCATCGGCGGCGGCATCGTGATGGCGCCGCTGCTGCTCTACGCTCCGCCTCTCGTCGGTCTCGAGCCGCTCACCATGCGCACGGTGGCGGGGCTGACGATCGTCCAGGGGCTGGCGGCCTGCATCTCCGGCGCACTCACTCACCGCCGATTCCACTTCGTATCGGGTCGTCTGGTTCTCTACATGGGCGCCAGCATCTTCGCCGCGGCGGCGCTTGGCGGTGCCGCCGCGCGCTTCGTCTCCAATCAGCTCCTGCTGGCCGTGTTCGGCGTCCTGGCGGCCGTTGCCGCGATCCTGATGCTCCTTCCGATGCGGCGGGACAGCGAGCGGCCCGACCTGCGTGAGGTGGAGTTCCACGGGCCCCGCGCCGTCGCCAGC
>CALZJC010000208.1 GCA_945787525.1 Thermoanaerobaculia bacterium
CCGCGCCGGGCGGGCGATCGATCTCTACATCGACAACACCGCCTGGGTGACGCATCGTGAGATGAGGGCCGATCTGCTGGCCAATCTCGCCGGTGACCTGCAGCGTGGCGGCATCCTGAAGACGAGTGAGAGCCTGTTCCAGCGAGCCGTCGTGGCGTATCCGCGCCACCGGGCGGCGCTGCTCGGTCTGGCCGCCGGCCTCGAGAAGCGGGGTGCCTATGCCGAGGCGGTGGCGCTGCTCGAGATCCTGGTCGAGGTGTCGCCCGACGACAGCCATGCAGCCGTGAGGTTGGCCGTCAACCTGCGCCGCGTGGATCGGGCCAGGGAGGCAGCCAAGCTGCTGGAGGAGCTGGTCGGGGCGGAGCCGCCGGCCTGGATCCACTCTCTGGCCTGTCAGGAGCTGGCCGCCCTCCGTTTGCAGCGGCCGGGCGCCGCCGCCGCGGAGGCGGTCCTCAGGCAGTGCCTCGAGCGCAGCCCGCGGGACGAGAAGCTGCTCCTGCAGCTGGCCTTCGTGCTCTCGAGCGGCGGCCGCCCGGCGGAAGCCCGTGAGCTGCTGGCGCAGCAGGGCTTCCGAGCCGGCACCGGCCGGACGCCCTCGCCGCGATTTCGATACAGCCTCTGGCCCTCCGAAGAGCTGGCGCGCATCCGCGACCGGGTCCGGGGTCGGGCCCAGGCCGAGCTGCCGACCCTCGCCGCCGCCCTCGCCACGGCGGCCGAGGAGGCCGCGCCGTGAGCTTGCCCTGGAGACTTCGCCTGGCACTGCTGGCTGTCGGTCTGCTCTGGGCCGCTGTCGCCGGCGGAGACGAGCTCGAGGTGGTGATCACCAGGCCGGGGCCGAGCGACGTGGTTTTCGGCGCTGTCGAGGCGGCGGTCGAGGTCTACCCGTACGACGCCGAGCTCGATCGGGTCGAGCTGTTCCTCGACGATCAGTTCGTCGAGGCGCGCCGGCAGCGTCCGTTCACGTTTTCGGTGAATGCGGGCCAGGAGAACCGCAGTCATGACTTCCTCTTCGTGGTCTTCGATGCGGCGGGTGCTTCGACGAGCGTGAGCGTGACGACGGCGGTCATCCGCAGCGACCTCGAGGTCGACGTCGACCTGCAGCAGCTGTTCGTCGTCGCGGAGCTGGACGGCGCCACGGCGCTGGACCTGAGGCGCGAAGAGTTCACGGTCTCGGACAACGGCAACCGGCAGGAGCTGGTGACTTTCGGGCGTGGCGACATCCCGTTCAGCGCCGTCCTGCTGCTGGACGCCAGCTCGAGCATGCGGGGTGAGCCGCTGCGCACCGCCGTGCGGGCGGCCGAGACGTTCGTCGCCGGCATGGAGAGCCTGGACGAGGCCAAGGTGGTGCTTTTCTCCGACCGGGTGGTGCACGAGACCCCCTTCAGCGGCCTCACCGAGGTGCTGAGCGTCGGGCTCGACGGCGTGCAGGCGGCGGGCGGCACCGCCCTCAACGACGCGGTGTTTTTGTCCCTGCTCCGCCTGGGAGCGCGCCAGGGTCGCAAGGTCGTCGTCGTGCTGAGCGACGGCATCGATCCCCACAGCACCCTGCGCATGGAGCAGGTGCGCCAGGCGGCGCGCGACGACCCGGCGGTCCTCTACTGGGTGCGGCTGGTCGAGGGGCCGGACCCCGATGCGCAGCGTCATATCTCGGTCTGGCGCAGCACCGACGAGCACCGCGACGAGCTCGAGCAGCTGCGCCAGACCGTGCTCGAGAGCGGTGGGCGCGTCCTCGAGATCCAGGGAGTGGAGGGAGTGCCGGCGGCGTTCGCCAGCATCCTCGAAGAGCTCCGCGCGATCTACGTGCTCGGCTACTATCCCGCCAACCGCGGCAGCGGACGCTGGCGCAAGATCTCCGTTCGCGTGGCGAGACCCGGTGTGCGCGTCAGGACCCAGAGCGGCTATCTCGACAGGTAACGGCCGGATGCATCAGACCAGGAGCATGATCCGCCGGCCGGCCCGTGTCGTGGCGCTCCTCCTGGTGCCGGGCGGCCTGCTGTGGGCCTGCGCCTCGAGCCCCACCGCCACCATCCCGGTCGATCATCTGGCTCGGGTCAGCGCCGATTCCGGCATCGACGTCGAGGAGCTCGCGGCGCCGATGCAGCTGACCGAGGAGATGAAGGAGTGGCTGCACGCCACCGTCGGCAGCTACGGCGCGAAGATCGAGCGGCTGCGCCAGCTGCTCGCGGCGATCGAGGACCCCGACAACCTGAACGTTCAGTACGACCCGAGCTACACCGGGACCGCCGAGGAGGCGTTCACCACCCGCCGGGTCAACTGCCTCTCCTACACGCATCTGTTCGTCGGCATGGCCCGCGAGCTGGGTGTCGAGGCCTATTTCCTGAGCGTCCGCGAGCTCGAGCGCTACGCCAAGGATGGCGACCTGATCCTGGTCTCGGAGCACATCACCGCAGGCTACGGCGCCGAGCACGAGCGGCGCATTCTCGAGTTCTTCGTCGGCCCGGAGGTGGACTACCGGTCGGCGGTGCCGATCTCCGACCAGGATGCGCTGGCGCTCTACTACTCGAACCGCGGCGCCGAGCTGCTGCTCGCTGAAGACAATCCGGGGGCGCGCGAGATGCTCGATATCGCCGTCGCCGTCGCGCCCGGTCTGAGCGACGGCTGGATCAACCTGGGCGTCGTCCGCCGGCGGCTCGGCGACCTGGACGGCGCCGAGCAGGCGTACTTGAGCGCCCTGGAGGCCGAGCCGGCCTCGATACCCGCCTTGAGCAACCTGGCGGCGCTCAAGCGACGCCGCGGTGAGCGCGACGCCGCCAGGGAGATCATGGGCCTGCTCGGCCGTCGGCGCGTACGTAATCCGTTTGTCTACCTGGCCCTCGGTGACGCCAGCCTGCAGGCCGGCCAGGCATCCGACGCTCGGCGCTTCTTTCGCCGGGCTCTGAAGCTGGACCGCCGGAGGGCGGAGCCCTACGCCGCGATGGGGAGCTGGGCGCTGGCGACGGGTGACCGGCGATCGGCCCGCGAATGGCTGGATCGCGCCCGGGCCAGAGACCCCGAGAATCCCCGCGTGCTCCGGCTGGCGAGCCGGCTGGAGGGTGCGGCCGGCGCCATTCTCTGATAGGCTACGCCGGTCCGGTTGCCTTTGCGCCAGAGATCCTTCGGAGCGTTATCCGGTATTTTGGATTGCCCTCCAATACTTTGGTGGATTTGCACGGCAGCTGTGAGTCAACGCAATCTCTAAGTCCCTTTTGTTTCAGCGGTTTAGATTTGCGTCTCACGGGTGTCGAGATTGGCACGGGCGTTGCTCTAACAGGCATTCGAGACAGAGAAGCGCGAGGTCCCAGACCGCAGCCCATGGAAACGATCGCGGCTACGAACCTGAACCTCGAGGAATACAAATCTCCAAGGAGGAGAACAATGGAAGCTAAACGTTTTGGACTGATGGTCCTGGCTGTTGCTCTGGTCTTTACCGGGGCGGCCCTGGCCCAGGGTGTCCAGACCGGTACCGTCGAAGGTTCGGTCAGGCTTGAAGACGGCTCCGCGGTTCCAGGTGTCACCGTGACCGCCAAGTCGTCGGCCCTACAGGGTCAGAGGACCGCCTTCACGGGCGAGTCGGGCAACTGGTCGATCCGCAACCTGCCGCCGGGCAGCTACGAGCTCACATTCGAGCTCGAGGGCATGGCCACCGTGAAGTCTGCGGTGGAGGTCAGCCTGGGACAGATTGCCCCAGTGCCCATCACCATGGGCGTCCAGACCCAGGAAGAGACCATCATCGTCACCAGCGAGCTGCCGACGGCGCTCGCTGACTCGCAGGTCAGCACCGTGTTCACCGATGAGACCGTGAACGCGCTGCCGATCGGCCGTACGCCATCCCAGATCGCGGCCCTGGCGCCCGGTCTGACGACCAACACGCCGAACGGCGGTCAGTTGACGATCTCGGGCGGCTTCGCCTACGACAACGTCTTCCTGATCGACGGCGTGGACGCCAACGACAACCTGTTCGGTACGTCCAACCCGGTGTTCATCGAGGACGCCATCGCCGACACGCAGATCCTCACCTCCGGCATCTCGGCCGAGTACGGCCGGTTCTCTGGCGGTGTGGTGAACGTGATCACCAAGAGTGGCGGTAACGAGTTCTCGGGCAGCCTGCGCATCAACTACACCAACGACGACTGGCGCTCGCAGACCCCGCTGGAGAAGGAGAACGACACCCAGCTGGTCGACGACGTCAGCCATTTCGACTCGGCGACCCTCGGCGGCTACGTCCTCAAGGACAAGCTGTGGTTCTTCCTGGCCGGCCGTGAAGTCGAGTCGTCCAACCAGATCCAGCTCCGCGCGACCAACATCCCGAACGTCAACACGAACACCGAAGAGCGTCGCGAGTACAAGCTGACCGGGAACTTCCAGGACAAGCATCAGCTCCAGGGCCAGTTCACGGACCGCGAGAACACCGGCTCCCGGGCGTCGTTCAGCTTCAGCGCGACCCCGGACACCGTGCGCCTTCGCACGGACCCGAACGAGCTCAAGGTGGCCCGCTACAGCGGAATCTTCACGCCGAGCATGTTTGCTGAGCTGCAGTACTCGGAGAAGATCTTCACCTTCATGAACAGCCACGACTTCCAGGGGCTGCCGAACTCGCCGTTCTTCTCGATCGGCGCCAACGGTTCGCCGTTCATCCACTACAACCGCCCCTACTTCGACGGCACCGACCCCGAGGATCGGGCCAACGAGCAGCTGGCCGCCAACGTCTCCTTCTTCCTGGATTCGGGGACGACCGGCTCGCACGACCTCAAGGTCGGCTACGAGGACTTCAACTCGTTCCGCACCGGTGGCAACTCGCAGAGCACCACGGATTACGTGTTCTACAACGATCCGAAGCTCGATGCGGCCGGCGACTTCATCTTCGACGGCGCCGGGAAGCTGATCCCGACCTGGCAGTACGGCGTCAGCTACCTCGTCAACTGGATTCCGGAGCGCGGTGCGCGCATCGACATCACGACCCAGTCCTTCTTCGTCAACGACCGGTGGAACCTGAACGACAACTGGTCGTTCAACATCGGCTTCCGCTACGAGGACGTCAGCAGCTCGGCTACCGGTGGCATCGTCACGGTTGACACCGATGCCTTCGTGCCGCGCCTGGGCGCGACCTACGACCTGCGCGGTGACGGCAAGTACCGCTTCGACGCCACGTACTCCGAGTACGCCGGCAAGTACAGCGAGTCGCAGTTCGCCAACAACACCACGGTCGGCAACCCGCGCGGCGTCTTCCTGGTCTACCTCGGCCCCGACGGCGAGGGCTTGGACTTCACACCGGGCTTCGACCTCGACAACTACGCCGCTTTCGGGGCCAACGACGGCACCCAGAACGTCTTCACGGACCCCAACATCTCATCTCCCACAGTCGACGAGATAACGTTCTCGGCCGGCATGGAGCTGGGGCGTGGTGGTTTCCTCAAGGCGATCTACACCGATCGGTCCTACAGCGACTTCGTCGAGGACTTCGTCTGCACCGGCGCCGGCTGCCCCGGCCCGGGCGACACCGGGACCACTCTGGTGACGGTCGAGGGCATCGAGGTTGGCACGTTCAACAACACGATATTCGCCAACACCAACGAGCCGACGCGCGAGTACCAGGCGCTCCAGCTGATCGGCCGGTATCGCATCAACGACAACTGGACCGTCGACGGCAACTGGACTCACCAGCTGAAGAACGAAGGATCGTTCGAGGGCGAAGGCACCAACACGCCGGGCTCCTCGTCGCTCTTCGGTGACTATCCCGGCTACTTCATCCCCCAGCGTCACTACCCGGGCGGCCGGCTCAACGACTTCGAGGAGGACAAGATCCGCATCTGGTCCGTCTACAACCTCGGCATGGGTCGGGCCGGCAATCTGTCGATCGGTGGCCTGTTGAACTACAACTCAGGGACCACCGCCAGCCTCACCGACACCATTCCGCGCAGCTTCTCGCCGATCACTTTGGCCGCACTGGATCCGTATCTGAGCGCACCCAGCGCGAACCAGACGATCTTCTTCGGCGAGCGCGGCGCGCACCAGTGGGGTGGCAGCACGACCTTCGACCTGTCGCTCAACTACACCCTGCCGGTCTGGCGGGACCTCGACGCGTGGATCAAGTTCGACCTGGTCAACGTGTTCGACGACAACTCGCAGATCGACGGCAACATCAACGTTGACGACGTCCCCGGCAGCCCGGTGGACGCCTTCGGCCTGCCGACGCAGTTCCAGGCCGGCTCGAGGCATCTCGAAGGCACCTCCAACGCCCACTTCGTGGCGCCGCGGGAGTACCAGTTCACCGTCGGTTTCCGCTTCTAGGCATTTCGCCTGAGACAGCGTTTCCAGGGGCGGCTTCGGCCGCCCCTTTTTTTTGGCGCGCGAGGCATGGGTGCGCAGCGCCTGACCGATCTCGGCTCTGTCGGCGACGGTTCGAGGGCCGGCCGTGACGCAGTGCTACGATTCCTCTCGAGGGTTATCGCGGTAGTCCCGTGACACTGACAATGCGCTGCCGTCGGACCTTCCCGTTGATTCTCGTCGCGCTCTGGGTAGGCACCAGCGGCTGCGGAGGGCCGCAGCTCGGTGAGCTGCCTCGGCCCGAGACGGGTCCCATGGAGCCGGAGGTGCGCCGCCTGCTCGAGGCGCGGCGGCAGCTCCTGGAGGAGCGGGCCGCGGCGGGTGGGCCGGCTGCCGAGCTGGCCGAGGCGATCGGCCAGATGGGGCGCCTGTACCACGCCTACGATCTGACCGCGGCGGCGGCGGCCCACTACGAGAACGCTCGCCGGCTCGAGCCGAACGACTTCCGCTGGGTCTACCTCCTGGGGCTCGCGCGACAGACCCGCGGCGAGGATTCGACCTGTGCTTTCGCGCTGCGCGGGTTGGGCGAGATCGCATTGCGCGGCGGGGACGCGCCGGCGGCCGTCGGGCTCTTCCAAGACGCCCTCACCCTGCAGCCCCGGGCCGCGAGCCTGCACTTCCTGGTGGCGACGGCCCTAAAGGAGGCCGGCGAGCCGGACGCCGCGGCCGCGCACCTGGAGCTCTACTCGGACGTTCCGGTCGAGCTCGCCGACCCCCTCGCCGAGGCCATGGCCGCCGAGGCCTCGGGAGCGGCCACCTGGCTGCTGCGCGGGCACACCTCGCTCAAGGAGGGGCGCCTGCGGGAGGCGGTGCTCAGCTACCGCCGGGCCCTGGAGCTCGACCCCGAGAATGTCGCCGGCCGCGAGTCGCTGGCCTTCGCGCTGGCGGATCTCGGCGAGGTCGAGGGCAGCCTGGCGGAGCTCCGCCGGCTGGCCGACGGCGGTGGGGGCAGCGCCCGGACGCATTTCCTGCTCGGGCGGCTGCTCGCCGGACGTGGCGATGATCTTGCAGCCGTGGAGCACTACCGGCAGGCCGTCGAGTTGAATCCGGCCGATGAAGATGCGCTTTTCAACACCGCCAGCACCCTTGCCAGGCTCGGTGATTTCGAGGCCGCCGCCGCGGGCTACGACCGCTTGCTGCGACTCGACTCGCGGGACGTCGAGGCACGCTACCGCCGCGCCCTGGTGCTGCAGGCTCTGGGGCGCCTGCCGGAAGCGTTGGCCGAGCTCGAGCGGGCGTCCGCTGACGAACCCGGCAATGAGGAGATCCGAGCCCGGCTGCTCGCTGTCCGCCAGGCCGCGGCGGCGAGGGAGTGAGAGCATGCGGAAGCCGGGCGGCAAGGTGAGAGCCCCGAGCGCCGGGCGGGCGCGGCCGCTGATGCTACTTCTGCTGGCCACCCTGGCCGGCTGCGGCGCCGACGAGGCCCGCCGGCCGGCCGCGGCCGAGCTGCGGGCCGATCTTCTCGCCGTGCCGGCGCCGGATATGTCCGGTTCGGAGACCGCCGTCCGCAGCCAGATCGACGCCCAGCGCGCCCGGCTCGACGCCCTGCTCGAAGATCCGGGCGCCCAGACTGACGATCTCGCCGGGGCCTACGGTCGGTTGGGCATGCTCTACCACGTCTACGAGCTCGACGAGGCGGCCGAGGCCTGCTACCGGAACGCGCGACTCCTCGACGGCACGGACCCGGGATGGACCTACTATCTGGGCATGCTCTTCGAGCGCCGCGGCGATCTCGAAGCGGGCATCGCCGAGTATCAGAAGGTGCTCGCCGGGCAGCCCGAGGATCTGCCCAGCCTGCTCCGCCTCGGCGCGATCCATCTGCGGCTCGATCGAACGCCGGCGGCGATCGAGGCGTATCGGCGCGCCGTGCAGCTGGCGCCCGACTCGGCCGCCGCGCACTACGGTCTCGGACGGGCCGCGGCGAGCTCCGGCGACACGGCCCTGGCGGTGCGCGAATTCGAGCGGGCGCTGGAGATACAGCCCCGGGCCTCGCGCATCCACTATCCGCTGGCCACGGCTCTGCGCGCCGCCGGCGAGTTGGAACGCGCCGAGCGGCACCTGGCCAGGCAGGGCCCGGTCGAGGTCGGCTATGCCGACCAGCGCCAGCGGCGGCTGCTACTGCTGGAGACAGGTGCCGCGCCCCGAATCGATCGCGCCGCGCGGCTGAGCGGCGAGGGCCGCCTGCGGGAGGCGGCCCAGCTGTACCGCGCCGCCCTGCAGGATGAGCCCGGCAGTCTCGAGGCGCGCCGCGGGCTGGCCTCCGTTCTGGCGATCATCGGTGAGACGGGCGAGGCCGAGGAGATCTACCGGGGGATTCTCGAGGAACACCCGGAGAATGCGGTCGTGCATCAACGCCTCGGACGGGTCCTCGAGAGCCGGGCGAAGCTGGACGAGGCGATCACCCGGTACCAGACGGCACACCGGCTGGTGCCCGAGCTGGTCGGGATCCACCACGACCTGGGCCGCACCCTCCACCGAGCCGGTCAGCACGAGGCGGCGCTCGCCGAGTACGAGGAGGCGGTCGCAGAAGAGCCGCAGGACCGGGCGGTGCGTTACGAGCGCGCGGTCGTCCTGGGCGCCGCCGGGCGCGGCGACGAGGCCTCCGCGGAGCTCTCCCGGCTGGTCGGTGACAACCCGGACGATCACGGGTTTCGCCTGGCCGTGGCGCGTGCCCTGGCCGGTATGGGCCGCATCGAGGAGATGATCGCCCAGTGTCGGGTAGTGCTCGCCGCCGCTCAGGCGACGCCGCAGCAGCGGGCTCGGGCGAGCCACAACATCGCCATCGCTCGTCTCGAGCAGGGCGAGCTGGCCGAGGCCGACCGGTTGTTCCGCCAGGCGGTGAGCTCGGATCCCGAGCTGCGCGAGGCGCAGATTGGGTGGGGCAGGACCCTTTCCGCGCTGGGCCGGTACGGCCAGGCCGCCGAGCGCTTTCGGGCCGCGGTGCTCCTGCAGCCGGCGGACGTTTTCGCGCGGCTGGTCGAGGCCAGGGCGCTGGTCGCCGCCGGCCTGGAGCGGGCGGCGCGCACCCGCCTGGAGGAGGCCGCGACCCGCGCCCGGCGCACCAGCTGGCGCGGCTACTGGCGACCGCCACGGACGACTCGGCCCGAGACGGACGGTTGGCGCTCGAGCTGGCGCAGAAGCTGCTGGTCGAGAGCCGTTCCGCCCTGCATGCCGAGACGGTCGCCATGGCGCTGGCCGAGACCGGCGAGTTCGAGCAGGCCGTGGCGCTGCAGCGGTCGCTGATCGCCCAGGCGGAGGCCGAGGCGGATTCGCGGTTCGTCGGCCGATTGCGACAGAATCTGGAGCGTTATGAGCGAGGCGAGCCGAGCCGCTAACCCCAGGCTGCCGCTGGCCCTCGGCGCTCTGTGGGTCGCGCTGTCCTGCGGTGGCGGCTCAGAGCTCGCTCCGGGGGCCGCGGATCTCCTGCCGATCCCCCGTCCCGATCTGGCCGACTTCGAGCTCGCTGTCCGGGAGCAGCTCGAAGGCCGACGTCGGGAGCTCGACGGCATCATCGAAGATCAGGCTCCTGATGCGGCCGCGTTGGCGGCGGCCCTGGGCGACATGGGCCGGCTCTACCACGCCTACAACCTGCTCGAGACGGCGGAGCCCTGCTACCGCAACGCGCTGACGATGCGCTCCGACGATCACGACGTCGCCTACCTCCTGGCCTACCTGCAGCAGACTCGCGGCGAGGTGGATTCGGCCATCGAGGGCTTCCAGCGGTCGCTGGCTTTAGAGCCGGATCAGCTGGCCGGCTGGATGCGGCTGGGCAACGCCTATCGCGACGCCAACCGGCCGGCGGAGGCCGCCGAGGC
>CALZJC010000209.1 GCA_945787525.1 Thermoanaerobaculia bacterium
CGTCACCGTGGCTAAGCCTATAACCGGTGGCGCGCTGCATAAATTGGCGGCAGGTTTGCCGATGATGAAGAGCAAAACCCGGCCGGCCCGGGTTCAAAGGATATCCGCGCGACAGTTTCGAATTATTTTGAAAGAGGGGAAAAACCGGCAGCTGCGCCGGATGGTCCGAAAAGTTGGGAATCAGGTCAAAACGCTTAAGCGAATCCGGGTCGCCGGCATAAAGCTGGGGCGGCTGCCCCCGGGAAAATGGCGTCACCTGACAAAAAAAGAGAAAGAGGCGATGTTAGATCTGCTCTAGAATGAAATCCGCGCGCTTTTTGATGAGAAAGCACCGCAACGGGCGCGATGAGCAGGACAGCTACCAGGATCGATGTGATTCGTTTCATGATTCTGTTTTCCTTTCGTCGTTTGGTGGTCAGCGCGACCGGGCTCCGGTCTCCGGGTCGCGGTGTGGCTCCGTCACGCCGCTGTAAGAGCAGAGACGGTGCCAGGAGTCCGCGCCGGCGCAGCAGGGCCTTCCGTCACCACGGCAGCCCGGCGCCAAGTGCTCGAAGAATCAGTGATTTACGCGAACGAAAGGAACCCCTGGCGGCCGCCAGGTCGAGATTGAGAGCCTGGCCGCAGGCCCGCATCCGGCTCGACGATCTTTGCCGTAAACCCCGACCCTGGTCGACGAATCCGTCGAGTGGACCGCAGGGACAGCTGCCAACTTGTAGGTGTTCTCAGGGGGTTTCGTGGCTCTCTGCCGGTTGGCACGGCCGATGCACTGAGGAGCGCACGGAGCGGAAACGAGCAATGTCAAACAAAAGGAGGAAGACGATGAAAAGGTTTCTGGCGTTGGCGGCGTTGATCTGCCTGACGGTTTCACTGACCGCGGCACCGGCCTCGGCAAAGAAGAAGTACAGCAAGGTCAAGGGACACGTGGTCAAGGTCGAGCAGCAGCTGAAGACGGCGAACGGCGGCGTCTACGATCGCCTCACCATCCGCACCCGCAACGGGGAGCAGATGCAGCTCAACCTGGGCCAGGGCGGTGCCTGTGAAGGCTGCTTCCAGGCCGGCGATCAGATCCGGGCCCGTGTCAACGCGGCCGACGGATCCGGCGGAGCGCAGACAGTGCAGTCCGCACAGGTGCGGCGCAACGGGGAGAAGGTCGGCTACACCAACTCCAACGGCAAGATGATGAAGAGCTCGGGCAACGGCCAGGCGGGCGCCGGTGGGGGCGACCGGGTTCGCGGGCGCCAGCATGAGCCGGGCTCCGGCGACTGCCCCGGTTGCGCGTCGGGCCAGCGCGGCGGCGCGGGCCAATCGTCCGGCGGTGGCGGCGGCGGCCGGGGACGCGGCGGCGGCTAGCTACTGAGCCGGGTGCAAGCTGGAAGAGGGCGGCGCGACGAGCGTCGCCCTCTTCTGCTTGCGCCAGCGGAGAGTCCCTTGATCTGCGCGATAGGATTCCCCCAGATGAGAGGCGTTCGAATCGCCGTCCTGGGGGTCGTGCTGCTCGGCTTCGGCCTTCTGCTGGGGGGCTGGACCGTTCTCGAGGCCCGACGCCAACGCCAGGCGACCGAAGTCGCTCTGACGGAGGCCGCCTCACTGCTGGCCAGCGCCCTGGGACCGGGTCTGGTGGCGGCGTCCTCAGCGGCCCGCGAGTTGGACGAGATCGTCAGCTGGAAACTGCTCGACAACGCGCGCCTGTTCGCCGCGGTCGGGCTCGCCGGCCCCACCACCTTCCAGCAGCTCCAGCGGCTGGCGGAGGACAACGGCCTCGATTCGGTGGCCTTTCTGGATTCCCGGGGAGTGACCGAGTTCGGCACGGGAGAGGAGCTCGACCCAACCCTGGTCGCCGAGGTCGAAGACGTGTTCTCGGGCCGGACCGAGGAGCTGATCCTGGGATCGAGCCTGCATCCGGACGACGAGCACATCGCGGCGGCTGTTGCGCGACCCGGCGGCGGCGCCGTTCTGGTTCGCATCGAAGCCTCGGCGGCTCGTACGTTTGCCCGGCGCCTCGGCGTCGAGAACCTCCTGGCGAGTCTCGTCGGCACGGGCGGAGTTCTCTACCTGGCCTACCGAGAACAACCGGACGGTCTGGTGGCCGAGGCCAGCTGGGATGGTGAGCCTGCACCACCGCTGGGACAGGCCGGCGAACGGCTGCAGAGCCTGCGTGGGCATTCAGTCTTCGAGGTCGAGGTCGCGCTCGAGCCCCTGCCCGGTCGAGAGGCGACTCTTCGCGTAGGGCTCGACGGCGCTCCCCTGGAGCGCGCTGCGGCCGCGGCGATGCGGCGTACCCTGCTGATCGGCGTGGTGCTGGCGGCCTTCGCGGTGACCGCGACCGCTTTCGCGGCAGTGAACCGCCTGCGCAGCCGCGAGAGAGAGCAGGCGGCCGCCCGTCTCGCCGAGGTCGAGGCCGCGCGCCGGCGCAGCGAGCGCCTGGCGGCGGCTGGCGCGCTCACCGCCGGCCTGGCCCACGAAGTGCGCAGCCCGATGAACGCCATCGGCCTTGCCGCCCAGCGTCTGCAACGCAATCTCGACGAGCACGACGAGCGTTATGAGAGCGCCAGACTCATCCACCAGGAGGTCCGGCGGCTGGAAGGCGTCCTGCGTGAGTTCCTGGAGCTCGCGAGCCCGGTCTCCGATCGCCAGGCGCCGGTGGATCTCGGCTCGGCCAGCCGCGACGTCTGCGATCTCCTGGCGGCCGAGGCCGAGGAGTGCGACATCATCCTGGAGCCCGCCGCCGGCTCGGTATTCGTCCAGGCGGACGCGGCAGCGATCCGGCGGGTCCTGATCAACCTCGTGCGAA
This sequence comes from Thermoanaerobaculia bacterium, assembly GCA_945787525.1. Classification (GTDB taxonomy): domain Bacteria; phylum Acidobacteriota; class Thermoanaerobaculia; order Multivoradales; family JAHEKO01; genus CALZJC01. The sequence continues at coordinate 2,792 of CALZJC010000209.1, forward strand.
ACGCCATGCAAGCGAGCCCGGCGGGCGGCCGAGTGCGGGTGGAGGTCGAGGAGAGCAAGAAACAGGTGCTGGTGCGCGTCACCGACGAAGGATCCGGGATCGATTCCGAGCTCGAGGAGCACGTGTTCGACGCTTTCGTCACCGGCCGCCCGAGCGGCATCGGTCTGGGCTTGTCTCTCGTCCGGCGCGTCGCCGAGGAGCACGGTGGATCCGTCGAGCTGACCAATCGCCCGGAGGGCGGGGCTCAGGCATTGCTCAGTCTGCCGAGGTCGTGAGCATGCACAACGAGACTCGACACCCGGACCACGAGCTGAAGACGGCCCGACTCGACGCCAGGCTCCTGGTGGTCGACGACGACAGCGGCCAGCGCGAAACCCTGGCCGCCTTCCTGCGCGATCTGGGAGCGGAGGTCGACGAAGCCGGCGACGGTGACCAGGCCCTGCAACGACTTCGGGGCGGCCACTTCGACCTGGTGATCACCGACCTGCGCATGCCGGAGCTCGATGGTCATGAGCTGCTACGCGAGGTCAAACAGCTCAACCCCGAGATCGGCGTCATCCTGGTGACCGCCTACGGCACCGTCGAAGGTGCTGTCCGCTGTCTGCGCGACGGGGCCGACGACTACCTGCTCAAACCGCTCGAGCTCGACGAAGTGGAGCACGTGGTTCGCCGGTCGCTCGAGGGGCGTCACCTGCGGCGCGAGAACCGGGAGCTGAAGCAGCGCCTCGGCCAGCTCGAGTCGTTGCCCGGCATCGTCACCGCGGGCGGTCCCATGGCAGAGGTCCTGTCCACCACGGCCCGGGTCGCGGCGTCGGACGTCTCGGTCCTCATTCTCGGCGAAAGCGGCACCGGCAAGGAGCTCGTGGCGCGGGCCCTCCATGCGGCCAGCCGGCGGTCGGGAGCGCCGTTCGTCGCGTTCAACGGCGCCGCGCTACCCACGACCCTGTTCGAGAGCGAGCTGTTCGGGCACGAACGCGGCGCATTCACCGGCGCCGATCGCGCCCGGCGTGGGCGCTTCGAGGCCGCCTCGGGCGGCACCCTCTTTCTCGACGAGATCGCCGACCTGCCTGCCGAAGTGCAGGTCAAGCTCCTGCGAGTCCTCCAGGAGCGCACCATCGAACGCGTCGGCTCGCACCAGGCGATACCCGTCGACGCGCGCATCGTCGCCGCAACCCACGGCGACCTGGCGACGCTCGTCGAGCAGAACCGGTTCCGCGAAGACCTCTACTACCGGCTCGCCGTGGTGACCATCGAGATCCCGCCGTTGCGCCACCGGCGAGCCGATATCCCGCTGCTCGTCGGTCACTTCCTCGACAAGCACCGCGACTCGGCCGGCGGACCGGAGAAGGCGTTCTCTCGCGAGGCCATGGACCTGCTGGTTCGCTACGGCTTTCCCGGCAACGTCCGCGAGCTCGAGAACATCGTCCAGCGCTGCATGGTGCTGGCGCGCGGATCGCAGATCACCACCTCCGATCTACCGGCCTCGGTGCTCGGCTCCACCGATGAGCGGAGCGGCGAGGACCCGGGCCCCGAGAGCAGCCTGCCGGCGCGGGTGGCGGCGCTCGAGAAGCGAGCCATCTCCGAGGCCCTCGCCGCCGAGGGCGGCAACCAGACGCGGGCGGCGAAACGTCTTTCGCTGTCAGAGCGGGCCCTGCGGTACAAGCTCAAGAAGTACCGCGAGACTCCCGATAGCTAGCCAGCCACCCGGCAACTTTGGTCGGATTCGAGCGACATCTCGACAAAAACGTCGAACCAGAGCGGGCTCACCACGCGATCCAGCCCGTATCCGCTCAGTCCTTTCCCGCAATCACCTGACCCGCGACAGGGCACGCCCCTTGCACTCCTCTCGATCAGAACCAGCGAGGTGAATCGACCATGCCGAAAGTGATCGCGTCCGCTGCACTCGTCATCATGTGGGGCTGGCCACTAGCGGGTTCGGCGACCCCGGTTGGACAGATCACCGTTCTTGCCGGTCAGGCGTCGGGCGACTATGGCACCGACTCCGATACCGAACGCCAATCGGCAACCGTGCGACTGGTGTACGGTGACAAGACCCGGCTGCGTCTGGACCTCGGTATGGTACGCGCCAACAGTGATGTCGGCGTCACCCAGACACCCTTTGGGCTGGTGCCCACGCAGACTCGAAAGGGACCTCAGGGATCGACTGGAGCCGGAGGCAACGGTCAGGGCTCCTCTCCCGGCGCGACAGCGCCGACTCTGCCGGCCGGGCCCTCGAGCCCGCCGTCGGCCGTCACCGACTGGGCCACCGGACCGGGCGACCTGCGTCTGACCCTCAGTCAGCGACTCCTGGGCGACGGCGCCAGCCTCTTCCGCCTCGACGCCGAGATCGGCGCCAAGCTGCCGACCGCCGACGAGCAGGATGGCCTGGGAACCGGTGAGTGGGACTATCGGCTCGGCGCCGCCGCGCAGTACCGCTTCTGGTCGGTGACCGCGTTTGGCGGTCTGGGCTGGAACGCTCTCGGCGATCCGGACTGGGTCGAGCTGCGGGATGTGCTCGACGTCTACGCCGGCGTCGAGAGCCAGCCGCTGGCCGAGAGGATCATCGTCTCCGGCTGGCTCGAGGGCAACGAAGAGGTGGTGGCCGGAACGGGCTCCCGCTCCGCCCTGGGTCTCGGCATCCGCAGTACCGGCAAGGTCCGCTGGCGCGCCCAGTTCAGTGCCGGACTGGGTGGATCGGCCGAGGATTTCTCGGCTCTGCTCGGAGTCTCGTTCGGCGTCTCGACCCCGACCATCGGATCCCGAAAGGTGGGCTGACGGTGCGGACAGCCGACCGGTGCACTCCTGGCCTGGCCGCGATACTGGCGGTGCTTTTCGTGGCGCCCGGCTTCGCCAGGGAGCCCCACAAGTTCCACTTCGCGACCCTGGAGGGCGAGGTTCGCGCAGTCGGCGAACAGCAAGGCGACGGCGAGATCCGGCTCCTTTCGGTGGAGCTGATGACCGATCGCCGGCCCAGCGAGAAGGTGACGGTGCTGCTGGGGCCGACCGAGGCCTGCCGGGAGATCGGCCTGGTGGTCGAAGAGGGCGACCGGGTGCGGGTGCGGGTCTTTGTGAGCGAAGAAGGAGAGGCGGTCAAGGCGCAGAAGATCCTCAACCTAAGCCGCAGCGTCATGGTGCGTCTGCGGACGATGCACGACATTCCCTTGTGGAACTCCGCCGGCGCCTGGCAGGGAGGACCGGGGCGGGCCTACCGTGGCGGCCATCACGGTGTCGGCCGTCGCGGCGCGAGCGGACCAGGGCGGGGTCCGGGGGGTCGCTAGCCGCCGGGAACCTCTTGGGTCCGGCGCGTCTCCGGCCGATCGAGGCCAGGCGCCCGCACGGCGGAACAACTCCTGGGCCGAACGCGCGACCGCTCCTGCCAGCGTCAGGCGCCGGGGAGGGTGAAGTAGAAGGTGCTGCCGTGCCCCTCGCCGGCCGACTCGACCCAGACGGCGCCGCCGCTCATCTCGACGATGCGGCGCACCAGGGCGAGGCCTATGCCGGTGCCCTCACGCTTCGGATCGAGGCGGGTGAAGATCTCGAAGATGCGCTCGTGATGGGCCGGATCGAGGCCGATGCCGTTGTCCCGCACGTGGCAGACCACCCGGTCCCCGTCCACGGTGGCGCCGATCTCGACATGCGGGTCCTCACGTCCCCCGGTGAACTTGATGGCATTGCCGAGCAGGTTCTGCAGGACCTCCAGCAGCTGGCCGCGGTTCGCACTGACTCGCGGCAGGTCCGGCGCCATGTCGATGCGGACGCCGTCGGCGACCTGGCCGCCCCTCACCTGAGCCACCACCTCGCGGGCGACATCGTCGAGCGCCAGGCTTTCGACGGGGCCGATAGCGTGGCCCGCTCGGGACAGATCCAGCAGGTCGTCGACCAGCTCCCGCATGCGATCCGCGGCGTTGTGCAGCTGAGCTCTCTCGGCGGCCTGGCTCAGTCTCGTCGGTTAGCTCGTCGCTGGCTGAACTAGCGGCGGTGCCGTTGAGTGACGGCGAGCAGAAG
>CALZJC010000210.1 GCA_945787525.1 Thermoanaerobaculia bacterium
ACCAGCAGCAGCGACATGAAGGCGAAGAAGACCGCGAAGCCACGGCTCCGGTACCGCTCCCCCACCCACTGCGACAGGGTCAGCGCCTTGACCGACTCGCCGTACTTGCGGAAGCCCTTGGTGAGCACCACCAGGGAGATGAACATGGAGATCGGCAGGACGACGCAAAGGCCGAAGGCCGCGCTCAGCCCGAAATAGGCCACCAGCCCCGGGTTGATGATGAAGGTCGCCGCGCTGGTGGTGGAGGCGGCCAGCGCCAACCCCACCGCCACCGGCGAGAAGGCGATATTGCCCAGCGCGTAGTCGGCAACGCCCTTGGTGCGGCGAGCACCGCGCACCACCAGGACGATGATGGCGCTCACGTAGAGCGCCACCAGGATCCAGCCGGCCAGTACCTTCGCTTCCATTCAGCCTGTCCCCCTGCGGTGTCGCCCGAGCCTACGTCATTTCGAAGTCGGTCGCCTTGGCGCGCATGAACGCCTTGAGCATCGGGAAGAAGAGGTCTTTCTTCTCCAGATAGACCACGTGGCCGGCGCCCTCGACCAGCTCGTACCGGTTGTCGGGGAAGATGTCGAGCAGCTTCTCCTGCTGCCACAGCGGCAGCACCCGGTCCTGCGAGCCGGAGACCAGCAGCACCGGCGTCTCGACCGCCCGGTACTCGTCCAGCCGCTCGTCCAGCCCCTCGAAGAACGGGTTCTGCGCCTCGGTCAGCCGCACCAGGGCGTGCACCCGGTCCTTGTAGCGGTCGTGGAAGCGCTGGCGCATGGTCTCGAGCGTCTCGGGCGGCACGGAGCGCAGGAACTCTTCGCCGAAGATCTTCTCGTACAGGTAGTGGGTGTAGATCTCGAACGCCACCGGGCCCGAGTTGTAGAACTTGAGCGACAGGTCCTGGTACATCTGGAACTGGCGCTCGTGGCTCAACAGGATGCCCGACAGGGTCAGGGTGTGGATGCGCTCCTGGTACAGCCGGCCGTAGTCCAGGGCGATGAAGCCGCCGTAGGAGATGCCCATGACGTGCACCCGCTCGATCCCCAGGTGATCCATGATGCCGGTCAGGTGGTGGCAGCAGTTGGGGATCAGGTACGGCTCGTCGGGGCAGGACGAGTCGCCCTGCCCGACGTAGTCGTAGAGCAGCACGTCGAACTCCGGCATGAGCTCGCCGAGAAAGCCGTACCAGGCCTTGGTGTGCATCGCCAGGCCGTTGAGCAGCACGACCGGCTCGCGCTGGCCGTCGCCGAAGTACTCCCACCAGATCCGGTGGGGACCGTGCTCGAGGTGACCGCTGAGATCGGGCGTGATGTCAGCCATCAGTGTCTCCTTGCTAGGCCGCCCGCTTGAGGACCGTGCAGACCGAGGCGCAGATCGGGCCGCCGATGTTGAAGGTGGCGGCCACCTCGGCGCCGGGCCGCTGCAGCTCCGCCGGCGCCTTGCCCAGCAGCTGCCTGGCCGCCCAGCCGATCATGGCGACGCCGGTGGCGCCGATGGGGTGGCCCTTGGCGATGAGGCCGCCGGAGGTGTTCACCGCGCACTCGCCCTGCACCGAGGCTTTGCACTCCTTCCAGAAGCGGGTGCCCTCGCCATAGCCGGCCTTGCCGATCACCTCGACGCCCAGGGCGCCCATGACGGTGAAGCAGTCGTGCACCTCGGCGACGTCGACGTCGGCCGCGGAGACGCCGGCCATCTCGTAGGCGGTGTTCATCGCCTTCATCGCCCCGGCCGGCCGCAGCACGTCGCGGCCCTGCTTCATGAGTGGATCGGTGGCCTGGGCGAAGCCGGCCAGCTCCACGGTGTCGTGCTTGTCGATCTGGAGCTTGCGCAGGCCCTCTTCGGTGGCCAGGATCATGGCGGCATAGCCGTCGGTGATCTGCGAGCAGTCGTAGGTCTTGAGCGGCAGACCGTCGACGATGTAGCGGTTGATGCCCTCGATGGTCATCGCCTGCTCGAGGGTCAGGTCGACCCGGCTCATCTGGGCGTCGGGGTTGTGGGTGGCGTTGGCGTACTCGGCGACCGCGATGCGGGCGAAGTCCTCTTCGGTGGCGCCGTGGGTCTCCATGTAGGCCTGCATCACCTCGGCAAAGAGATGCGGGAAGATGTAGACCTTGCCCTCGCGCTCGCCGGGGTGGCTGAAGACGCCCAGCGCCTTGCCGACCAGCTTGCCGTCCATCTTGCCCTCGTCGTTGCGCATCTTCTCGTAGCCGACGGCGATGCCGACTTCTCCCAGCCCCAGCAGCAGCTTGTGGGCCACCGACAGAACCGCCTGACCGCCCGAGGCGCAGGCGTTCTCGACCGCCTCGATCGGCTTGCCCTCGAGGCCCGGAACCATGGCCATGAGGCCGCTCAGCAGGCCCTGGTCGTTGAGGGTGAACCCGCAGGCGGCGCCGATCGAGCCGACGTCCAGCAGCGCCGGCTCGACGCCGATCTCGCCGCAGGCGCCGTCGACCGCGTTGGCGACGATCTGCGGTACCTGCATCGTCTTGAGCTTGCCGAAACGGGACTGGTTGTAGGCGGCGATGTAGAGAGGTTGGTGCAGCATGTTGGGCTCCTTTTCGACCCCCGTGGGCCGTCAAGCAGGTGAGCGTTCGTCGGCCGCGGCACGGCCTTTCGGACCGAGGGCGTGCCGGGCGAGAAAGTCGAGCGAGACCTCGGCCAGCCAGGCCGGATCCTCCGCCACCAGGGCGTGGCCGCTGGTCTCGTGGATACGTGTCTCGGCGCCAGGGATAGCGGCGGCGAGCGCCAGCGAGCGCTCGGTGGGGATCATGCCGTCATGCGCCGCAACGACAACCAGGGTGGGCGCGCGAACGGCGCCGAGATGGGGGCGCAGATCGACCGGCGCCACGGCTTCGAAGATGCCGCGCACGCCGCTCCACCAGCTCTCCGGCATGGCCGCCACCTGCGAGCGGCGCGCCGCCAGCTGCTCGCCGAACCTCTGGCGAAAGCCGTCGGAGTACACCCCGTCCACCAGCCGCTCGTGGAAGCGGCCGCGGCTCTCCTCGTCGGTCGCCGCCGCGAGCAGCGCGCGCCACTCGTCGCTGACGCGGCGCATCTGCTCGTCGGCGTAGTCCGCCGCGGTGACCGCGACGAGCGACCTCACCCGATCGGGCGCCAGCGCCGCCAGCAAGACGGCGATCTCGCCGCCGTAGGAGGCGCCGAGCACGTGGGTGGACTCGATCTCCAGATGGTCCAGAAGCGCCGTCAGATCGGCCAGGTTGCCCTCGAGCTCGGCCGGCACATCACCCGGGCTCAGCAGCTGGCCGCGCAGATCGCAGAGAATCAGCCGGTGGTGCCTCTCGAGCCGTGTCGACAGCGGCTGCCAGGCGGCGTAGGTCATCAGGCCGCCGTTGAGGAGCAGCAGGGGCTCGCCGGTGCCGCCATCTCTCGGGCCCTCGACCTTGTGGGCCAGAAGACCGGTGGTGGTCATTCCCGCCCCTCCAGGAGGCGGTCGCGCAACTCCCCCTTGACGACCTTGCCGTAGGCGGTGCGCGGCAGCTCGTCGATGAGCTCGAACCGCTTGGGGATCTTGAACTTCGCCAACCGCTCGGCGAGGTGCGTTGTGAGGGCCCCGGGCTCGACCTCGCGGCCCTCCAGCGGCACGATGAAGGCGACGCCGACCTCGCCCCACTGCTCGTCCGGCACGGCCACGACCGCCGCGTCCGCCACGTCGGGGTGCAGCAGCAGGGCCGCCTCGATCTCGGCCGGATAGACGTTGACGCCGCCGCTGATGATCATGTCCTTGCCGCGGCCGGCGACGTAGAAGAAGCCGTCCTCGTCACGGCGCGCCAGATCGCCCGAGTGGAACCAGCCGTCGTCGTCGAGGGCGGCGGCGGTCGCCCCGGGTTTGTTCCAGTAGCCCCGGGAGACGTGGGGGCCGCGGAACAGGAGCTCGCCGACCTCGTCGACACCGACGTCGCGGCCCTCCTCGTCGACCAGGCGCACCTCGGTGAACATCAGCGGCTTGCCGATGGAGCCGATCTTGCGCACCGACTCCTCGGCCGTCATGGAGAAGCAGTTGACGCCCACCTCGGTCATGCCGAAGCCCTGTTTGAAGACGACGCCCCGCCGCTGGTAGGCCTCGATGATGTAGTGCGGCAGCGGCGCCCCGCCGCTGTAGAAGGCGCGCACGCGCGACAGGTCCACGGTGGCGAACTCGGGCGCCTCCATCAGCATCTTCCAGATCGTCGGCACGCCCAGCACCACCGTGCAGCGCTCGCTCTCGATGGTGCGCCAGATCTCGGAGACGTCGAAGCCGCCGTGCAGCACGATGGTGCCGCCGATGGTGAAGAGCGGCGTCAGGAAGGCCATCAGCCCGCCGGCATGGTAGAGCGGCGTGAAGATCGGGCTGACGTCGTCCGCGCTCAGCTGCCAGCTGGCAACCGTGTTGTAGCCGTTCCAGGAGACCTGGCGATGGGGGAAGACGACCCCCTTGGGCCGGCCCGTGGTGCCCGAGGTGTAGAGCAGGCAGTAGGTGTCTTCGGGATCGCAGCGCTGGCGCTCGAAGGCGGCGGCATCGAGGCCGGCGGTGCTCTCGGCGTAGCGCCGGTCGGACACCGCCACCGGCTCGTCGAGCGCGACCCACTGCTCGACCTCGACCAGCTCGCGCAGGGCGGCGACCGTATCGGCGAAGGCGCCGTCGTAGAGCAGCGCCTTCATCCCCGAGTCGGTGACGATGTGCTGCAGCTCGGGCACGGTCAGCCGGGTGCCCAGGGTGACCAGGATGATGCCGGTCTTGCCGGCGGCGCAGAACGCCTCGACATACTCGGCCCGGTTGTGCGCCAGGATGCCGATGCGGTCGCCCTTCCCGAGCCCCAGGCTCTCACTCCACATCCGGGCGCACCGAACCGCCCGCTCATCGAGTTGACGGTAGGTGAGCCGCTCGCCGCTGTCGACCAGCACCAGGGCGGTCTTGTCGGGGTTGAGTCGGGCGCGTTCGCCGAGGATGTCGCCGTGGATCATGGACCTTCGACCGTTGTTGCGGATTCGTCCGTCGCGACCGGCTCCGGCTGGGCCACGGCCGCCGCGGGCGGTTCCTGGGCCAGAATCTCGCGCAGCAATCCGACAAACCTCTCCGGACACTCGCCCATCGGGATGTGGCCGCACTGCGGGATCCGCGTGATGCGTGCCCGGGGCAGGCCCGCCGCCATCTTCTCGGCGTAGCTCAGCTTCATCAGGCGATCCGACTCGCCCCACAGCAGGTCGACCGGCGTTTCGATCTCACCCAGCTTGCCGTCCAGCAGGTAGGCCATCATGCCCAGAAGATCCTGCATCATGCGGCTGATGGGCCCGCTGTTGGAGCGTTCCACCAGCTCGTCGAGGATCTCGTCCGGGATCGGCGGGCTCGACGGGTCGCGAATCGCCGCCATCGCGTGGCGGGCCTCCTCGCGGTTGGCGGGCATCAGCTTCACGTCCGAAGGCTCACCCAGGATGGCGCCGCCGTTGATCGCCACCACCCGCGACACACGCCCCGGGTGCTTGTGGGCATAGAGCATCGCCAGCCAGGCACCCATGGAGTTGCCGGCCAGCACCGGGCTCTCCAGCGCGGCCTCGTCCAGCAGGGCTTCGAGGCCGGCGGCGATGGTCGCCATCGGCAGAATGCCCTCGGCGGGCTCGCTGGCGCCGTGACCCGGCAGGTCCGGAATCAGAAGCCGGAAGTCGCCGAGCAGCCGGGGCACGACCTGCGCGAAGGTGCCGGCGGAGTCTCCGGAGCCGTGCAGCAGTACCAGGGGGCTACCCTCACCTCCCTGCCAATAGACCAGCCGGCCCTTGTCGGTCTCCAGGGTCTTGCGCTCCAGGCCGGCCGCCGCCAGCGCCTCCACGCGCTCACGGTCGCGGCGCTCCAGAGCGCTCTCCTGCGTGGGCTCGGATGGCGGCTCGCCGGCCGTCATGGGCGATGCCAGGACAGCGGCCATCACCAAGCCGAACAGAACGTTTCGCCGCATCGTCGATTCCCTCCACTCAGGTCATCCGGAACGCGGCGCCGGCCTGGTTGAAGCCCACGCCCGAGCCGATGAAGACCACCAGGTCGCCACTGCCCACCCGGCCCTTCTCGACCGCGTCGTCGAACGCCATGCCGAGGCAGGCCGAGCCGGTGTAGCCGCACTCCTCCATGATGGTGTGCGCCCTCTCCACCGGCACTCCCAGATCGCCCATCACCAGCTCGATCGACGGCTTGCGCACCTGGGTGAAGATGAACAGGTCGACCTCGTCCAGCGCGAAGCCGCCCTGTTCGGCGAGCCGCCGCGCCAGCCGTGGCCAGCCTTCGTGGTTGACCTCCGGCGGGTAACGCTCGATCAGCCGCACCTGGGTGCGTCCCGCCTCGACCGCCTCGACGCTGGCCGGCTCGGCGGTGCCGCCGGCGTAGATGCCCCAGTGCTTGTAGTACGAGCCGTCCGCCTGGGCGGCGGCGGTGACGAAGCCGGGCTCGTCCGCCGGCTCGAGCAGGGCCGCGCCGGCGCCGTCGCCGTAGAAGAAGATCATCGGATCGTCGGGGTCGGCCAGCCGGTGCATCATGTAGACGCCGACGACCAGCACGGTGCGTATGGCCGGGTTGGCGGCGATCCAGCCCGAGGCGGTGGCCAGCCCGGTGGGGAACGAAGCGCAGGCGCAACCGATGTCGAACGTGCCGGCGTTGATCGCCCCCAGCTTGTGCTGCACCACCACCGAGGTGGCCGGCGTGATGTAGTCCGGCGAGTCGGTGCCGACGATCAGCAGGTCGACGTCCTCCGGCACGCGGCCGGCCCGCTCGAGTGCCTGCCGGGCGGCGCGCAGCGCCAGATCGGACGTCGCCCA
>CALZJC010000211.1 GCA_945787525.1 Thermoanaerobaculia bacterium
GGCTCCATCCTGACCATCGTCCTGGCGCATGGCCTCGGCTATCGCGCCACCTTCTTGCTTGCCGCGATCTGCTACCTGCTGGCCTCGTTCAGCCTGCTGCGTACGCGCTCAGCCGTCCAGCGCTTCCCGCACCCGGGCTCGTAGCTCCTGTACCGTCCACGGCTTCTCCAGCAGGGGCGCCTCCGGCGGGTGCTCGGAGCCCATCGCCGGCACGTCCCGCGCGGCATAGCCGGTGGTCAGCAGGAAACGGACCTCGGGCGCCAGCCGCGAGGCTTCGCGGCGGAGCTCGGAGCCGCCGAGCTTGGGCATGACCATGACGGTGACCACCAGATCGATCTCGGAGCCGTGGTCGCGCAGCAGAGCCAAGGCCTCCTCGCCGTCCGCGGCCAGCATCACGGTGTAGCCGTGCCCCTCGAGAGCGGCCCGCGCCACCTCGCGAATCGAGGCCTCGTCCTCGGCAACCAGGATCGTCTCCGTGCCGCCGCGCGGTTCGGCGACCTGCGGCACCGACTCGGTGGCCGGCACCGACACCCCATGCTTGGGGAAGTAGGCCGTAACCGTGGTACCCGCACCCGGCTGGCTCTCGAGGGTGGCGAAGCCGCAGTGCTGCTCCATCAGACCATGGACGATGGCCAGTCCCAGACCACTTCCGTGTTCTGGCGCCTTGGTGGTGAAGAACGGCTCGAACGCCATCTCGCGCGTCTCGATCGACATCCCGACTCCGCCGTCGCGCACCGCCAGGCTGACGAACTCGCCCGACCGGCCGCCGATCCCGACCGCCTGTCGGTCGTCCAGCTCGACAGAGCGCAACTCGATGCGCAGCGAGCCACCCTCCGGCATGGCGTCGCGAGCGTTGGTGCCGAGGTTGATCAGGATCTGCTCCATGGCGTCCGCGTCGGCGTCGATCGTCGGCAGATCGTCGTCGACCAGAAGCTGGACTTCGATCGACTCCGGCAGCAGCCGCCGCAGTGTGCCGACTACATCGCCGACGACCCGGGCCGGCTCGACGGAGCGCGGCCTCAGCGGCGACCGCCGGCTGAAGGTCAGCAGATTGCGAATCAAGCGGGCGCCCCGCCGGGCGGCGCCCTGGACCTCTCCGGCCAGCTCGCGCAGCCTTGCCGCATCCGCCGGCAGCCCGGCGACGATGAGCTCCATGTTGCCCAGCACCACCGTCAACAGGTTGTTGAAGTCGTGTGCCATGCCTCCGGACAGCCGACCGACTGCTTCGAGCTTGTGCGACTGCCGCAGCCGCTCCTCCAGCACGCGTTGCTCGGTGATGTCGTGACCGACCGAGATCAACTCGCCCGTGGGCAGCGCGAAATCGGCCCACATCTGCACGCGCGACGAGCCGTCCTTGGCCTGCACCCGGTACTCGCGGAATCTGCCGTCGGCCTGCCCGATCGTCTGCAGAACCCGATTGCGCGTCGTTTCATCAGGGTAGAAGAGCGACAGCGGGTCGGCGCAGTCGGCGATCTCCTGCTGGCTCCAGCCCAGCGTCTTTTCGCACTCCCGGTTCCACAGCACACAACGGCCATGCTCGTCGAACGAGTCGATCATCACCGGCGCATGCTCGAGAATCGTCCTCAAGCGGTCGGCGTTGCGAACCAGCTCCTCTACGCGCGCCTGCAGCTCGCTCGGCGGCAAACCTGGTTCTTCGGAGCCCATGACGACGGTTCCACGAGTTGGGGTTGTCGTTCCAAGGGTACAGCATCCTCGGCGGTATGATCCTCGAGACAAGCAACGGCCGCCGCCGCGGCCTGAGGGAGAGGTGGACATGAGCGAGATGGCGAGAAAGGGAGCGGCAGTCGTGCTGGTGGCTCTTGCCGCCCTGTTGCTGGCGCCACGGGCGGTCTCCGCCTGGGGTGACAACGGCCACCGGATAGCCGGCCAGGTGGCCCAGAACGCTCTTTCCGACCAAGCTCGTGAGGCGGTGAGAGAGATCGCGGGCGCCAGGACCCTGGCGATGCTCGGCACCTGGCCGGACTTCGTCAGATCGGAGCCCGCCTGGGGGTTCCTCTCGACCTGGCACTACATCAGCGTCGCGGACGACGCGACTCTCGAGGAGGTCCTCGCCGAGTCGGCGCGCACGGCCGAGCCCGACAATGTCGTCGAGGCGATCGCCTACTTCCGAGCGATCCTCGCGGGCGATGTCGATCGACGCCGCCACTTCGAGGAGCTGATGAGCTCGAACGGCGTGGCGCCGCGCGAGGGTTCCGTCGAGCTGACGGCCTTGGGCCTCCTTTCCCACTTCATCGGCGACCTCCACCAGCCGCTGCACGTCGGCCGCCCCGGCGACCGGGGCGGCAACTCCGTCGCGGTCAACTTCTTCGGCGAGATCGCGAAGCTGCACTCGGTCTGGGACCGCGGCATCATCGAGCGCCAGAGGCTCGGCTTCACCGAGTTCACCAGCTTCCTCGACGCCGAGCTCGCCGGCCAGGTCGAGGCCGGCGACGGCGGCCCCGAGGCCTGGGCCCAGGAGTCGATGGACTACCGGCTGCGGCTCTACGAAATCTGGGGGCAGACCAGCCGCGACAACTACCTGCCCGAGCTCGGCTACCGCTATGTCTACGACCACCTCGGCACCGTCAAGCGCCGCCTCTACCTCGGCGGGCTGCGACTGGCCCGGGTGCTCGACTCGATCTACCAGTAGACCGGCACCGGTAGCCTGACGTCAGCCGCGCTGCCAGCGGATCTCGATGCCCTCGCGCTCGCCCAGCGCGGTGCGCAGCAGGGTAACCAGCGCGGCGCTGGCCTCGCGCTCCTCCAGCATCGCCACCGTCTCCGGCCGCAGATAGTAGTCCCGGTCGTCGGAGGTCTCCTCCTCCAGGTTGTCGATCAGGAACTCGAGGTCGCTCTCCGAGATGTCGCCGATCGCGGCGCCGGAGTCGTTGTCGTAGAGGGTGATCGCCATGGGGTCTCCTCGGTGGGGGTTCTCGGCGGCCTGATCATAGCGAGAAAGTGCAGGCGAACCGAAAGCCCTTGCCGGGCTAGGGCAGCAGCGACGGATCGATCTCGACGGCGAGCTCGCCGTCCAGCGCCACCGAGAATCCGTTGGTCAGCGCCACTCGCGTGCCGGCTCGCAGGGTCGCGTCGCCGGTACCGCCGACCTCGAAGCCGGCGCCCGCGGTCAGGACATCGCAGGCCTCGAAAGTCTCCGCGTCGCTAACGGTCTGGGCGGGCAGCTGCCGCTCGCAGAGCTCGAAGACCGGCACCAGATTACGGTCCATATCGAGCAGGGTGTCCTGGGTTCCGGCGGTGCCGACGGTCGCCCCGCCCTCGGTCCAGCGGATCAGCGCTGAGCCGGGATCGGCGACGGCGGAGAGCTGAACCGGGGTGCCGGGAGCATAGAGCTCGTCGCAGTCCGGGGCACAACCGATGCCGGCCGGGGTGCTGGTCACGGCACCCAGGCCCGAGCCGGCCGGCGTGACGTCGAGCCGGTGGACCGAGATCAGCGAGCCTCCGGGGCCCTTGCTGAAAGCCGTCAGCTGACTGGGCGAGCCCGCCTCGAGCACGCCGAGAGTGGCCGTCGGATCCGCTGCCGCCGGCGCCGCGTTGGCGTCGAAGCGGAAGCTGTAGAGCGTCCCCCAGTCGAGAGCGCCCAGCGCGGGGTCACCGCCCGGCGTCGCCCAGACGATCTCGGTGGCCGTGATCGAGGCCTGCCAGTCGTTGGCCGGGTCGGCGTCGCCGTCATGGAAGCCGACGCTGGCCAGCTCGACGCCTGCCGGGTACGGCACCGCGAACGAGCGGATCCGGCGATCGAAGTCGAAGTTCATCAGACCGAAGTCGTAGCGGTAGGCGCCGCTCGGCAGCGCCGCGCTCCGGGCGGCGAGCTCGAGGTGGCCCTCGCCGGTGTCGAGAACGGTCGCCGAGCTGCCCGGCGGCGGCGCCACCGGGTCGATCCAGGCGTCGAGCGTGGCGCCCTGGGTGACCCCGAGATCGTTTACCGGGAAGGCCCACGCGGAGGTGAACTGCGGCACGACTTCGCGCCGGCCCATGCTGTTGAAGATGTCGATGTCCCCCGGCGTGACGTACCAGGCCTCGATGAAATACCGGGCGCCGGCCGTGAGCAGGTCGTCGGCCGCCGCCGTCAGCCGGTGCTCGAACGGATCGGGGTGCGAGGAGCCCTCGCCCTGGTGGTGGCGGAAGTCGTCCACCGGGTGGCCGTCGAAGTGCGAGCCGTTCGACAGCCAGGTGCCGGTCGACGCGGTCACTTCGTCGCGTGGCGCTAGGTTCATGCGGTTGTAGTTGGTGTTGGCGCCGTACAGGTCGCTGCAGCCAGCGAAGAGGATCTGGGCGCCCATGCACTCGCAACCCGAATTGGCGGCGAAGAAGGCGTGCTTGACGTCGGCCCTGCCGATCTGTTGCATGACGCCATCGGCCAGCCGGAAGAGGCTCGTCACCAGGAACGGGTGCGGGCCGACGATCCCGGGCCCGCCCAAGCCGTCCGGCTCGATCGGTCGGTACCACTCGACGTCGGCGGGGCCGATGTTGTGCAGGTCGACCGCCGGCGCCATGGCGACGCGGTCGTCGTCGTGGTACACGGGGGTCAGGCCGGTGATGCCGGTGAGCTCGACGTCGACGTCACCCTCGAAGTCCGGAACGCAGGCGACGCCCCCCGGCGCCGGTCCGGGCGGCGCGGCCAGGCCGCTGCGCACGTCGGCCGAGCCCAGCGCCGCGCCGGCGAGCTGCGGCACGCCGAGGCGCCGCGCGAACGACTCGGTCAGCCGCAGATCCATGTTGAGGAACACGAACTGGCCCAGCTCGGCCAGGTACTGGGGATGCGGACTGTCGAGGAAGAACGGCACGGCACCGTCGGCGGCTCGCAGCTCGAAGAGAGTCGAGCCCGACGCCGGCGCCGCGGCGGGCGCCAGCTCGAAGTCGTGCATCGACTGTCGGCCCTCCCGCCAGATCAGCTCGAAGCCACCCTGCGGGCGGAGTGCGCCCCCCTCGAGCCCCTCGAACGAGCCGCCGGGGGCGCGGATCCGCATCGTGACGGGCGGCCGGACCGGGAAGACCGCCCGGACGAAACCGCCCGCTTCCCCCACCGGCGCCCGCACCACCAGTTCAAGACCGAGATCCTCGAGGAGGTGCCGATTGAGCTCCAACGCGATCTCGGCGCCGGTCACCTCGAGCGGCTCGGCCGCCGGCTGAGCGACCGTCGCCCCGCAGGTCACGCCAGCCGTCAGTCCAACGGCGCCCAGCAGGCGGCGTAGATCCATCCGGGGATCGTACCTCCAACGCGAGGACGGGCGGCCCTGGTCGTCAGTCCCGCCGGTCCACCAGGCTGTAGACCGCCGGGATGATCAGCAGCGTCAGCAGCGTCGAGGTCAGCAGCCCACCGATGACGGTCAGCGCCATCGGGCTCCTCAGCTCGCTACCCTCCCCCAGCCCCAGCGCCATGGGCAGCAGCCCCAACACCGTGGTGGCGGTGGTCATCATGATCGGCCGCAGCCGCACCCGGCCGGCCTGTTTCAGGGCCTCGAGCTTGGCCAGACCCGCGCGCCGCAGCTGGTTGGTGTAGTCCACCAGGATGATGGCGTTGTTGACCACGATGCCGGCCAGCAGGATGGCGCCGATCAGGACGACGATGGAGATGGTGACGCCCGCCAGCCACAGGGTCGCGACGACACCGATGATCGCCAGCGGCACGCTGAACAGGATGACGAACGGGTGGAGCAGCGACTCGAACTGCGACGCCATCACCAGGTAGACCATGAAGATCGCCAGCAGGATCGCCAGCCGCATGCTGTCGAACGAGGTCTCCATCTCCTGGCGCTGACCGCCGATCCGGTAGTCGTAGCCGGTCGGCAGGCTCATTGCCTCGAGCGCCTCGACGATCTCCCCGGATACCGAGCCCAGGTCCCGCTCCACCAGGTTGGCGGTGATCACCGCCACCCGCTCGCCCTCGCTGCGGCGGATCTCGGCCGGGCCCTCGACCTCCAGAATCTCGGCCACCGCGGCCAGCGGCACCGCCGTCTTGCCGCTCTGGAAGACGGTCAGCCCGGCGAGATCGCTGACGCTGTCGCGATAGCTTTCGTCGGCCCGCAGCCGGATGTCTATCGAGCGGTCCTCGCGCTGGATGTCGGTCGCCACCACCCCCTGCACCTTGTCCCGCACCGTGCCGGCCACCTGACCCAGGGTGAGGCCGTAGGCGGCCAGCCGGTCGCGGTCGAAGCGGATCTGCAGCTCGGGGTTGCCGCCCTCGGTGGATGACTTGATATCGCTCAACCCCGGAATGCTCCCCATCCGCCGCATCAACTCGTCGGCCAACCGCTCCAGCAGGCTCAGGTTGTAGCCGCGGATCTCGACCTCGATCGGTGTGCGGAAGCTGAAATAGGAGGGCCGGCCGAAGCGGTATTCGAGCTGCTCCTGGCGATCGAGGGCCTGGCGCAGCCGATCCATCAGCCCCTCTTCGCGCGCCCGCGAGACCGGCGCCTCCACTCCGAGGGTCAGCTGGCCGATGTTCTCGCGCCGTTCGCCGGCTACGCCACCCTGCTCGTTGGAGCTGCCGGCGATGGCATAGACCGTGGTCACCCCCTCGAGCCCGGCGGCGTACTGCTCGAGCGTCGCCAACCGTCTCTGGGTGACGTCCAGGTGGGTGCCGGGCGGCAGCTCGGCGTTGACGAAGAACTCGCCCTGGATCAGCTCGGGCACTAGCTCGCGGCCCAGCTTCGGCACCAGCAAGAGACTTCCCGCGAGCAGGGCGAAGGCGGTGAGAACGGTCAGCGCCGGCCGCATCAGTACCCGCGCCAGG
>CALZJC010000212.1:0-6736 GCA_945787525.1 Thermoanaerobaculia bacterium
GGCGGCGCCGGATCGCCGGATTCTCGGGCTGGCGCCCCTCCTCGTAGAACATCACCGCCTCGGTGATGGAGCGAATTTCGTGCAGCAGCTCGCGGTGCTCGTCGACCAGGTCGTCCACCCAGCGATCGGCCCGCGGGTGCTTCTTAGAGAGATCGGTCATCATGCCGCCGTCTTCCTCGTAGCTAAAATTGCGCACCAGCAGGTGGTGAAGCTCGACGAGTTCCTTGCTGAGCTGGGCGGACCAGTCGCGCGCCTCGTCGTCGCCGATGTCGGGGCGGGGCTGCTCGAGAAAGGTGCGCAGCGCGGCGATAGAAGCTTCGAGCTCGCGGTGCTCCTCGAGCACTTTCTGCATCCATTGACGGGCCTTGGTCTCCTTGGGCATGGGCGACTCCTCGTGCTCACCGGCAGGGCGGCGGCAGGCGTCTCGAGACGAACGCCGTCGCAGTCGCGTTTCGGCGACGGGCCCCCTCGATGGGTCTTTCGTACCTGAAGTGTATGCAGGCCCCGGGTCGGCCGTCGCCACCCCCGAGGGTGGTGCGAACAGGGAGAGCCCCGGGAACGGCTCGAGCAGGAGCATCGCTCGGGCTGCTCATGGACAGACGTCTGCCGGGAAACCGCCGCCATCCGGCCAGCCGCCGCCGATGACGCAATGCTTGGTGCCGGTCGAGCAGCGACGGCCGTCCAGCAGATCGGCCATGGCGTGGACCTGCGGGACGAGCTGAGCGTGGCGCGACATGAAGCGGCCGACGCGCTGCATCTCGGCGACCGCCTCGTCGGCCGTCGCCCGGTCGAACCGCATCCGGTACCAGGCCGTCAGCCGTCCGGCCCGATGCCAGCCGTGGCGGCAGCGCAAGGCGACCTTACGGCCGGCGGCCCGGGCCTCTTCGATCCAGGCGTCGAACGAGCTCAGGAACTCCGCCGTCACCGGCCGGCGGGCGTCCTGAGAGGTGTCGTAGCGCACCCTGAGATGGGGGCACACCTGGCGGCGCATGGCGCACTCGCGGCCGCCGGCGCCGCCGTCGAGCACGATCAGCTCCTCGACTCCGAGACGACAGAGCTCGGCCAGCTGGCCGGCACGCATCTGGCCCGAACGGTAGAGCGCGAAGCCGCCGGCGGGATCGTGGGCGACCCGGGACGGCGCGGCAGAGCAGGCCGCGAGAAGCAGGCCGGCCACGGTCGAGGCGAGCGGCGACGCGAGGACACGGGACACGACGACGGGCATCTTAGCCACTGAGGCGCCGCGGTGGCGGCAACGCCTGGCCGGCCGGCGCCTGCCCGTCGGCGGCCGGGGCGAACCGGCGGCGGCGGGTATATTGGCCCTTTCGCGGGCTCCTGCCGATGAGCGAAGGCGAGTTCTCCACCGTCGAGACCGAACCGGGCTTCTGGGCCTCGGTCTGGGAGGCGTTGCGGGGCAGCCAGCGGGACTTCACCTCGGGCTCGATACCGCGGGCGGTGCTGCTGCTGGCGGTGCCGATGGTGCTCGAGCTGGCCGGCGAGTCGGTCTTTGCGGTCGTCGACGCGTTCTATGTCTCGCGACTGGGCGCCGCGCCGCTGGCCGCGGTCGGTCTGACGGAGTCACTGATGGCGCTGGTCTACTCCATCGCCATCGGCCTGAGCATGGCGACCACGGCGCTGGTCGCGCGGCGCTGGGGCGAAGGTCGCCAGGCCGATGCCGGTCGCGCCGCGGCCCAGGCGATCCTCGCCGGCGTCGCCATCTCGGTGGTCCTTGGAGTTGTCGGCCTGCTGTCGGCGCCGGCGCTGCTGCGGCTCATGGGGGCGGCGCCCGACGTCGTCGCCACGGGCGCCAGCTACACCCGGATCATGATGGGCGGCATGGTCACGATCATGTTGCTCTTTCTGATCAACGCCGCCTTTCGTGGCGCCGGTGACGCCTCCATCGCGATGCGCTCCCTGTGGCTGGCCAACGCCGTCAACCTGATCCTCGATCCCTGTCTGATCTTCGGCCTCGGGCCGTTTCCGGAGCTCGGCCTGACCGGCGCCGCCGTGGCCACCAACCTGGGCCGCGGCGCCGGCGTCGTCTTCCAGCTGTGGATGCTGATCCGCCGCGGCGGGCGGCTCAACTCGAGGGCGGCCGACTTCAGGCCGGATCCGCCGGTGATCCGCAACCTGCTGCGGGTCTCCGGGGGCGGCATCGGCCAATACCTGGTGGCGACCGCCAGCTGGATCGGGCTGATCCGTATCCTGGCGGTCTTCGGCAGCAACGTGCTGGCCGGTTATGTGATCGCCATCCGGGTGATCGTCTTCGCCATCCTGCCGGCCTGGGGCCTGAGCAACGCCGCCGCCACGCTGGTCGGGCAGAACCTGGGCGCCCGACAGCCGGACCGGGCGGAGCGCTCGGTGTGGATCACCGGCTGGTACAACATGGCGTTCCTGGGCGGCGTGGCGATCCTCTTCATCACCCTGGCGCGGCAGATCGTCGCCGTGTTCACCGTCGATCCGGCGATCGTCGACAACGCGGTCGCCTGTTTCCGGATCATCAGCTACGGCTACGTGTTCTACGCCTGGGAGATGGTGATGGTGCAGGCGTTCAACGGCGCCGGCGACACCTGGACGCCGACCCGGCTCAACTTCGCCTGCTTCTGGCTGTTCCAGATTCCGGTAGCCTGGCTGCTGGCGCGAAGCCTGGGCCTGGGGCCGAACGGCGTCTACTGGGCGGTGGCTCTCTCCTACTCGCTGGCCGCGGTGGTGGCGATCGTGCTCTTCAGGCGCGGCCGCTGGAAGACCACGGAGGTCTGACCGATCGTCTTCGCCAGAGGCGCATGCCGTATGATTCCACCGGGAGACTGACCGCTGCCGACCAAGCGACATGACCGCCGCCGCCACGGCCGCTTCCCGGTCTCGCGCATCCATGGCAGCCTGCAGAGGGTGGGTGATCTGACCCTGCTCGACCTGAGCCGCACCGGCATCTCGTTCGAGACCTCGAACCCGATCACGGTAGGCAAGAACTACTTTCTCGAGCTGCGCTACGGCGAGGCTGTCGTCAACCTGGAAGTGCTGGTGAAATGGTGTGTCCCGCGCAGCAGGGTGAGCGACGGCGAGAGCAGCGAGCAGCCGGTCTACCAGCCGGTTTACCAGGCGGGCGCCCGCTTTGTCGACATTCTCCGGGACGCCCCCGGGGGGCTGTGGCGGGCCCTTGAAGTGGAGCCCTAGCAGGCCAGCGCTAGACCGCGGCGAGGCGTGGGCTGACGCCGCCGAACCGCCGCTCGCGGTGGCGGAAATCGGCCACCGCCGCGGCCAGGTCGTCGCCGTTGAAATCCGGCCACAGCCGCCGCGTGAAGTGCAGCTCGGCGTAGGCACACTCCCAGAGCAGGAAGTCGCTCAAGCGTTGCTCGCCGCTGGTTCGGATCAGCAGGTCGACGTCCGGCGCGGCGGGCACCGAGTGCACCGTGCGATTCAGCTGGCGGGTGAAACCGGCCAGGCTGGCCGGCACCGAGGCGAGCCGGGCGGCGGTGGCGGCTATCGCCTGACGGGCGGAGTAGTCGACGGCGATCCGCAGATGCAGCCGGCGGCCGCTCCGGGTGGCGCGCTCGGCGGTGCCGATCTCCTGCACCAGCCGCGGCGGCAGCCGGTCGCGGCGGCCGATGACGCTCAGCCGCACCTGGTTGTCGTGCAGGCGCGGGGTCTCGTCACGCAGGTGGCGCTCGAAGAGCTGCATCAAGGCGCCGACTTCGGCGGCGGGCCGCTGCCAGTTGTCGGCCGAGAACGCATAGAGCGTCAGGGTGGTGATCCCGATCTCGGGCGCCGCTTCCACCGCGCGGCGCACCGCCTTGCCGCCGGCGCGATGACCGGCCGTGCGCGGCAGCCCGCGGCGGCGCGCCCAGCGGCCGTTGCCGTCCATGATGATCGCCACGTGCAGGCCGTCGCCGAGCCCGGAGGCGGTTGGCGTCAGGGTTCCGGTCATTCCTCGCGGGTGGCTCGGATCAGCCTTTCCATGTGGTCGAGGTAGCGTTCCAGCGCGCGCCGCCCGGTCTTCGTCAAGCGGTACTCGGTCAGCGGGAACCGCCCCTTGAAGCTCTTCTTGCAGTCGATGTAGCCGGCGTCCTCGAGCTTGCGGGCGTGGGCGCTCAGGTTGCCGTCGCTGGCCTGCAGAAGCTCCTTGAGCTCGTTGAAGGTCATCTTGGGGTTGACCGCCAGGGCGCTCATGATGCCCAGCCGGATCCGCTCGTAGACCAGGCGGTCGAACTTGCCCGCCGCCGGGTCGGACAGGTAGCCGGCCACGCCCGCGAGCCGCCGCTGTCGCGTCACGCCTGACGCCTCCGCCTCGTGCTCCTCTCTTCTGTTCGGTTTCATCGGGGACCTGGCCTAGCCGCCATAGCGGCGGGCGATGATGCCGCCGAACAGGAGATGGCAACCGCCGAAGCCGGCGGCGAGGAGCGGATTCGACCAGGCGGCGGGCGCGAAGAGCGCCGCCACGCCCAACGCCATGAAGCAGGCGCCCATCATCGGCACCAGACGGACGGAGAAGGCGCCGCCGGTGATGACCCCAGCGCCGTAGAGCAGCAGCCAGGTCGCCGGCACCAGCTCGGCGAGGCCGGCTCGGGTCAAGGCGACAGTGAGCAGAGCCGCGGCCGCCAGCGGCGGCGTCAGGCTGAGCAGGAAGCGCCGGCCGACGCCGCGCGACAGCCGCACTCCCTGGACCCGCGCCTTTCGCGCCATCGCCCCACCGCCAATGGCGAACGCCAGCAGCGCGTCCCCCAGCCAGATCTCCAGCCAGCGGGCCGGCGCCAGCCACTCGGCCGCGGCCGCCGCGGCCAGGGCGCTCAATCCCATCAGGATGCCGCCCCAGCCCGGGACCGAGGTGAACGAGCCGGACGACTCCATCGCCTGGCGGAGGAAGCGCAGATTGTCGGCCGCCTGCGACTGCAGGTTCACCGGCTGGGGCGCGCGGGCGGTCGACGGCTGACGCATAGGCCGAGCATAGGCCGATGGTTCTCCGGCGTCAAGTACTTTGCGATAAAGAGAAGAAAACGCCGGTCAGCTCCAGCTGAGCCGGTAGCGGCAGAACTCGTCGCCGCGCGCGCGACAGGAGTCCTCGTCGATGTTCACCTCTGAAGCACCGCACATCTTGAGCGCTTCCCGGTACCAGCCGATCACCGTCAGGCAGTCGGTCTGTGAAAAGGTCTCGGCGCCGTAGGTGGTCATCACGCCCGAATTGTCACCGGTGGCCTCGAATTTCCGCTCGCCGGTGTCGTAGTAGAAGTTGTAGATGCGATCGGTCATCTCCATGAACCGATCCGGGCTGCCCGGGGTGAGAAAGGTCTTGTGCGGGCCGGCCAGGTTCTTTTTCGCCGACCAGGAGCCGATGGACTCGAATATCGCAGCGTCTCCAGCGCCGAGCTGCTCGACGATCGCCGCGTCCAGCCGGTTGTTGAGCTCGAAAGGGTACCAGCTGGCGGTCAGGATGAAGCCATCGAGAAGCTCGCGGTCCGGCTCCGGCAGAGTCTCCAGGAGGAGTTTCCAGGCATCTTCGCCGAACTCCTCGCGGACGAACGCCCGCCGGGCGAGGATGACGGCGCCTTTTACCTGGGTGGCCAAGAGAGGGGGGTTCCGCGTCGGATCGGCACGGATTATAGAACCGTTTGGCGCCAGATGGAGCGCCGGGCGCCGCTCGCGTTGCCGGTCCCTCGTCGCGGCGGGTTTCGAACCCGCCGTCGCCGCCGGCCGTCCGCGGCCGCGGGGCCTTTGCCGGACAGCTGATTCGAGAATTGCGTGGCCGTGCCGCTACCGCCGGCCGGGCGGTCGGCAGGGTGTTTGCAGGCGGTTGTGACAAGGGGCCTATGACCCGCTATCCCGAAGTCCGCGTCAGGACCCGGACGCCGAATCCCCTGCTGCTGGTGGCGGTGGTGCGCCAGGAGATGCGCCGCGCCGGCGTCGAGTGGCGCGAGATCGAGGCGTTCTCCGAGGCGGCGCTGAATGCCTCGGACGAGATCGGCATCCGCCGCGTCTGCGGCGAGTGGGTCGACACCCGGCGGCTGGAGTAGGCAAGAGAAAGGGCGGCTGGCGAATCGCCAGCCGCCCGACAGCGCCCGTGGCACGGTTCACCCGACCGCGCCGGCCGATGTCAGAAGTTGACTCGGGCCGAAACACCGAAGGTGCGCGGCTGATTGGTCAGGAATCCCACCCGCGCCCGTGATCCACGCTCCTGGTCGAGGGCCAGAAAGGCGATCTCGTCGGTGACGTTGTTGGCGAACAGGGCGATGTCCCACTTGTCGCTCGAGACGCCGACTCTCAGGTTGAGGATGTCGTAGGCCGGCAGCTCCGGGTTGAAGGTGAAGGTGCCCTGGGTCAGCGGGCCACCGATGGTGCCGGGGAAGGTCAGCAGGTCGACGGTGCCGAAGCCGGTGGCGAAGTCGCCCACCTGGGTGAAGCGTGAGCCGACATGCTGGTAGACGGCGGTGAGGTAGCCCAGCCGATCGCCTTCCAGCCGTCTCTGCCAGGTGCCGGCCGCGGCGGCCTGAAACTCGGGCACGGTCGGCATGCGGTTGCCGGGCGAGATGCCCGAGATATCGCCGGCCGCCTCGGACTGGAGCTCGGAGTCGTTGTAGCTGGCCGAGATGGCGAAGTCGAAGTTCGAGCTCGGCGCCGCCGCGACCTCGAGCTCGATGCCCTGGCTGCGGGCCTCGGGCACGTTGAACACCAGACGGGAGGAGCAGGAGCCCGCGGTGACGGTCGCCTGCAGGTCGCTGATGTCCATCACGTAGGCGGCGATGTTGAA
>CALZJC010000212.1:6788-19052 GCA_945787525.1 Thermoanaerobaculia bacterium
CGTCCTTCCAGTTGTCGAAGCCGCTGAATGTGGCCAGGTCGGCGGCGGTGCACAGCGGCTCGTTGAGCGGGTCGTTGATGCCGCCGAGCCGGAAGCCCTTGGCGACCTGGGCGTTCAGCTGGGTGTTGTCGTTGAGCTCGTAGCTGGCGATGAGCCGCGGCGCGAAGCCGTCGGCGGTGGTCGAGCCCCGGGTCGTGCCGGGGGCCGCGAAGACACCGTCGAAGGTCTGTACCCGGTTCTCCTCGAAGTCGTACCAGCGCAGGCCGGCGGTCAGATCGAGCCGGTCGTTGACGGCATAGGTGAACTCGCCGAACACCGCGAGCTGCTCGAAATCGTAGTCCAGGTCCGAGAAGAACAGCACGTTGGTTGCGGCGCCAAAGGCGCCCGCAGTGGGAGTGAGGATCGGGCCCAGCGGGTCCAGGGCGGTGGCGGCTTCGAAGCCGGCGACGAACAAGCTCTGGCCGTAATCGCGCTGGATGTCGCTGTAGAAGACGCCCAGCACCCAGTCTCTCCTGTCATCGCTGCCGGACAGGCGCAGCTCCTGGGTCAGCGTCTGCACGGTGGTGGCGTCATCCAGCGGTGCATCCAAGCCGTAGACGGGCTCCGCAAACGGAATGGTGCCGCCGGTGATGCTGGCGGTCAGCGCCGTCGCGTCGCGCACCACGAGCACGTCACGATCCGTGTAGGAGGTGACGGAGGTGAGCACGGTGTTGGCGAACGAGTACTCGACAGTCAGATCGGCCAGCAGGAACTCGTCGGTGGTCGGCTCCTCGAACTGGGTGAACAGCTGCCGTTCGCCGAGGGCCACGGCCGGCCGGGTCGTGGTGAACGGATTGGCCAGGATGTTGAAGACGTCGATGCGGTTCCAACCGTCCATCTCGACTTCCTGGTAGATCAGGCGCGGCGTGATGGTCAGCCGGTCGTTGGGCTGTGAGCGGATCGACAGCCTGACGCCGGTCCGGTCGCCGCTGTTGACGTCCTCGTTGATGCGTCCGCCGGGTTGTACGGCGTCCATGAAGCCGCCCAGGCTGGTGTAGTAGGCGGTGACGCGCAGGGCCGCGCTCTCGCCCAGCGGCATGTTGCTCGCCACCTTGACGCTGCCGCCCACGCCGCCGTCGTCGATGGCGTTGATGCCGAACTCGCCGAACGATTCGGAGACGCCGATCTCGGGCTTGTTGGTGATGTAGCGCACCGTGCCGGACAGCGAGCCGGAGCCGAACAGCGTGCCCTGCGGGCCGCGCAGCACCTCGACGCGGTTCATGTCGAAGAGGTCCACATCCGGGGTGAACAGCGACAGGGAGATGACCGATTCGTCGAGATAGATGCCCACCTGCTCCTTGACGCCGGGCTGGTCACGAACCACCTGACCGGACGAGACGCCGCGCATGGCGACCTGGCTCTGGCCGGGGCCCAGGTTCTGGACGGTGAAACCGGCCACGTTGGCCGAGATGTCCTCGATGTCCTCCGCGCCGCGGCTGCGCAGGACTTCTTCGGTCTGCGCGACGACGGAGAAGGGAACGTCCTGCACCGTCTCCNNNCTTCTTGGGCTCGGCGGTCTCCTGAGCGAACGCCGGGAGCGCCAGGGCCGTGACCACCAGGACGACGGCCAGACCGAGCCTGAAAGCGCTCGCTGCCGTCCGCTGCCACAGATGCATTTCGTTCTTCATTCCATCCCCCTTCCTACAGCCGGCCACCGGGACCACCCGGTCCCGGGAGCGGTGCTGCTTGTTACGTTGACTGGTCGGGAGCCTAGCACTCATCACGACGGGCTGGAAGCGGCCAGGCCGGCAGACGACGTTCGGCGCCGCGCGCCGCGGGGGTCTCCGACGCGGGTCGCTGAGAGACCGTGCGATGCTGTGGCAAGATTGGCCCCGGTTCGATGCAGCTCAGCGAGCGCCAGCAGCGGGCGGTTGCGACCGCGGTCACCATCCTGGCTGCGGTGGTGATCGTCTGCGCCGTCGCCGGCCTGCTCTGGCTCGTGGCCGAGTTCCTGAAGCGCTTTTCCAGCGTGTTTCTGCCGCTGGCCGTCGGCGCGATCGCGGCGCTGGTCTTCAACCCCTACTTCGACTGGCTGCGAAGGCGGCTGCGGCTGCCGGCGGCGGTGGCGCTGGCGGTGGTGTTCGTCTCCATCCTGGTGCCGGTGGCCGCCTTCGTCTGGTTTTTCGGGGCCCTGGTCGTGGATCAGATCGCCGACCTGGTGGCCCGCATCCCCGAGTGGTGGCGCGACCTGGTGGAAGACGTCCAGGAGCGTTGGCCCAAGGTGGTGCGATTCCTCGAGGAGAATCCCTGGGGTCAGCGGATCCGGGAGGCGGTGGAAGGGCAGCAGTCACGGCTGGTCTCGGGACTGCAGGGGGTCGGCCAGACGGCGCTGTCGGCCGGGGGCGTGGTGTTGCGCGGCCTTGGCGCGGCGCTGGCCTGGGCGGTGCTGCCGGTCTACTTCGCCTTCTTCCTGATGACCGACACCGGGCGCTTCGCCAATCTCGAGCGGTATCTTCCGTTCCTCAAGCCCGAGACTCGCCAGGACCTGGTCTACCTGGCCCAGGAGTTCGTCAACATGGTGGTCAGCTTCTTCCGCGGCCAGCTGATCGTGGCCCTGCTGCAGGGCCTGCTGTTCGCTATCGGGTTCTCCCTGGTGGGGCTGAAGTACGGCTTCGTGCTCGGTCTGTTGCTCGGCTTTCTCAACATCATTCCCTACCTCGGCTCGATCGTCGGGCTGTCGGTGGCGCTGCCGCTGGCGCTGTTCCAGAACGGCGGCGGCTGGATGCTGGTGGCCTGGGTGCTGGGGGTCTTCGCGGCGGTACAGCTGATCGAGGGCTATCTGCTGACTCCCAAGATCATGGGCGACCGCACCGGCCTGCACCCGGTGGCGATCATCGTGGCGATCTTCTTCTGGGGTTCGGCGATGGGCGGCATCCTGGGCATGATCCTGGCCATCCCCCTGACCGCGTTTCTGGTCGTGGTCTGGCGGTTGGCCAAGGAGAAGTACATCGAGGAGTGGGTCTAGCCTGCCCTTCTCACCAATCGTCTACGAAACGCCGTATCTACCTGAATCTGCGGCGTTACGCTCCGGTCGGGCATCCTCAGCGTGCTTCGAGCACGCAGGCTAGCGGCCGCTCGCCGGGCGAGCCGGTGAGAAGCGTAGGCTCTCGGTCCCCGGCAGGTCCCGGCCGACTGTCCCCTCAAGGGGACGATTTCGGAACCCCCCGGTTGATCCCGCTGTCTTCTGGGCTTGCCAGCGGGGAGTTCAGCCCGTGGCACGAATCCTGAAGTCCCAGGGTCTCGGAAGGAGGCACCGAAATGAAAGCCAAACTGATCCTCATCGCCGCCGCGGGTGTCCTGGTGGGAACGCTGGCGCTGGCACCGCCGGCCCAGGCCGGTCATCTGGACTGGAGCTTCGGCGTCGGCTTTCACGCCGGCGGGCTCCATTTCCGCGTCGGCTTGTCGCCGCGGGGCTATGGTGGCTACCCCGGCCCGTTTTTTCTCACCACCAGCCGGCTCCACTACCCGGGCTACAGCTGCCAAGGTGCCTGCTTTCGTCGCGGCGCCGGCTACTACCATCACGAGACCTGCCCGTTGCTGGGCTTCCATTTTCGCCGCGGCGGCCACGGGGCGGGCCACTATCTGAACCTGTACTCGCCCTATCGTGGCTACGGGCGCAGCTATGGCCGCTATCCGATCCGCTCCTACGGGCACTACTACAGGGACGGTCACCGGGGCCGCTACCGGCCTTATGGTGGCCGGTATTACAGCGAGCGCCACTATCGTGACCAGCGCCACAAGGGCCACAAGGGCCATCGAGACAACCGCGGCTACCGCAACGACCGTCGACGGGGTCGTGACTACGACGACGACAGCGACAGCGACAGCGACCGCGGGCGCCACTACCGCAACGACCAACGGCGCCGTGGACGCGACGGCGAGCGCGGCAGTGCGCAGCGGCGGCGGGGCGCCCAGCGCACGCGGCCGCCGCGATAGCGGCTAGTCAGGTACCGGCCGCGGTTGTAGACGTCGGCCAGCACGTAGTGTCCCAGCGGCGCGATAGCTGGCTCCGGCGACGCCCCGAGGCCGTGTAGCGCGGCTCTCTCGGCGCCCTCCAGCTTCCCCAGATCCAGCAGCGCCTTGGCCAGGTAGAGGTGGCCGGTGCCGAACTCCGGCCGCGTTTCGACGCTCTTGCGGAACTGCTCCGCCGCCTCGGTCGTTCTGCCGGCCCGGGCCAGGATGCGCCCGAGGTTGAAGGCGGCTCGGTAGGCTTCCGGGCGGAGCTCGAGCTCGCGCCGGTAGGCCGCGGCGGCCTCGCGCGGGCGGTCCTGCTCTTCCAGCGCCAGGCCGAGATTGTAGTGGGCGGTCGCCAGCTCCGGGTTCTCGGCCTGGGCCTGGCGCAGACGCCTCTCGGCGTCGGCCGGCCGGTCCTGCTCGAGGTGGCACTCGGCCAGCTTGAGCAGAAAGCGCGGCCGGTCGAGGTCCTGGTCGAGCGCCGCCAGCAACAGGCTCTCGGCCTCGTCGAGCCGCCCCTGGCGCTGCCGCACGTCGGCCAGCTGCCAGGCGACCTTGCCGTTGCGCGGATCCAGCTCGGCGGCGCGCGCCAGACCGGTGGCCGCCTCGTCCAGCCGGCCCGACTCTTTGTATGCCATCGCCAGGCTGTAGAGCGCCTCGCGGTGCTCCGGATCGAGCGCCAGGGCCTCGCGGTAGGCCGCCAGCGAAGCCTCCGGGCGCGCCGAGTCGCGTTCGAAGTTGCCCAGCAGCACGTGCGCCTCGACGATCTCGGGATCCTCCGCCAGCGTCCGGCGCACCAGGGCGATGGCGCTGTCGAGATCGTCGCGCGAGGCCGCGGCGGCGGCTTCCTTGAGCCGGTTGTAGAGGGCGATCTTGTCCTTCGGGTCACCGCGCAGCTCGCCCGGGCGGTCCTCGAGGTGGCGCGACGAGCCGCCGCCCAGGTAGCCCAGGGCCTGAAGGCGCGAGGCGGTCTCGTCGTCGACCGGTCCGGGCCCGTGGTCGCGCTCGGTCGACGTCTCGGCGAGCAGCCGCTCCAGGGCGGCCGCCAGCGAGGCCGCTCGCCGTGGCTCGCGCTCGATCAGATTGTCCCGCTCGCCCGGGTCGGCCGTCAGATCGTAGAGCTCGGGCCGGGGCGCGCGGATGTACTTGTAGCGGCCGTCTTGCACCGCTATCAGCTCGCTCCAGCCATAGTGGTAGCGCGGAAACCAGCTTTCCGAGAGGGCCGGCAGCCGCACTCCTTCGCCTTGCGCCAGAGGCAGCAGGTCGGTGCCCTGGCTGGCCGGCGGCGGCGGCAGGTCGAACCGCGCCAGCAGGGTCGGTAGAACGTCGACGATCCTCACCTGGCGGTCCACCTCGGCGGCCGGCACGCCGGGGCCGGCGATGAGCAAGGGGATTCGCATCGCCGCGTCGTAGACGAAGAACCCGTGCGTCACCTCGTCGTGCTCGCCCAGCATCTCGCCGTGGTCGGCGAGCGCCACGACGAGCGTCTCCTCCAGCCGGCCCTGCCCGTCCAGGGCTTCCAGAAGACGCCCGATCTGGAAGTCGGCGAAGGCGACCTCGGCGTCGTAGGCGCCGTCGCGGGTTGCCGGAAAGCGCGACCGGAAAGGCTCGGGCGCCTGGTAGGGCGTGTGCGCATCGTAGAGGTGCACCCAGGCGAAGAACGGCTCTTCGGCGGGCTCCTCGACCCAGGCCAGCGCCTGGTCGACGACCTGCGAGCCCGGTCGCTGGATGGCGTCCATGCCCGGCGCATCGTCGAACTCGGTGAGGTCGAAGTCGTCGAAGAAGCGGTCGAAGCCCTGAGCGATTCCCCAGCGTGAGTCGAGCACGAAGGCGGCGACGAAGCCACCGGTGCGGAACCCGTTGGCGCCCATCAGCTCGGCCAGCGTCTCGGCCTCCTCCTCGAGGTAGAAGCCACCGTTGTCGCGCACGCCGTGGAAGCCCGGGTGCGTGCCAGTCATCAGCGAGGCGTGCGCCGGCAGAGTCAGCGGCATCACGGTCACGGCGCGGGTGAAGCGCAGGCCGCGCGCCGCCAGCCGATCGAGGTTCGGAGTCTGGGCCGCCTGGTGGCCGTAGCTGCCGAGGCGGTCGGCGCGCAGCGTGTCGAGGGTGATGAGCAGCAGGTTGCGGGGTTGCGGCTGGCGGTCGGTGCAGCCTGAAACCAGCAGCATCCAGGTGACGGCGGCCGGGAGGAGAGGACTCCGCATGCGAGGACCAAGGCTATCGTGAGCGGCTTCGGGCCCGCGCTGGGCAGGGAGCGGCGCTGCGGGCGCCAACTTCTGCCCGGCGTTTGCGTAATCCAGTAGAGGTCGAAGCGCGCCGTGTCGCAGCAGCGGCAAGACAGGGCACCCGTGCTAGGCTCCTGTCGACCCTGGTTCTTTTCAACTTTTCTGGATCCGCGGCCGCGAGGTGGGCTCGGTGGGTGGTCGACACGAGCGCCCGCCGTCTGCCGCGGGGGAAGGTGAAACGTCATGAAACGAACAGCGTCCCTCATCGTCGTCCTCGTCGCCGTCGCCCTGTTGGCCACGCCGGTCATCGCACAGCGGGTCACCGGCCAGGTCGCGGGAACGGCCAAAGACGAGAGCGGCGGACTGATGCCCGGAGTGACCGCCACGCTCAGCGGCAAGCAGATCATCGGCGAGCGCGCGGCGGTAACCAGCGATCAGGGTTTCTATCGCTTTCTCAACCTGCCCCCGGGCCTCTATGAGCTGGCTTTCACGCTCGATGGGTTCGCCCCCGAGACGGTCAGCGACCTGCGCGTGTCCCTGGGCGCCACCACCACTTTCAACGTGGTGATGAAGATCGGCGGCCTGGCGGAGGCGATCACCGTCATCGCCGAGTCGGCGGTAGTCGACACGACGTCGAACGAGGTGGGTGTCAACTTCGGCCGGGACTGGTTGGAGGCCGCGCCCATCGCGCGCTCGAGCTTCAACGACCTGGTCGCCCAGGCGCCGGGCTCGCTGCAGGCCGGTGAGCAGAGCGCCCGCACCATGGTCTACGGCTCCTCCTACGACGAGAACTCCTTCCAGCTCGACGGCGCCGACGTCAACGACAACTTTTTCAACGAGTCGCTGGCCGAGGCCAATCCGGACATCATCGCCGAGATCGAGGTGCTGTCGCTGGGCGCGCCGGCCGAGTACGGCAACCTGACCGGCGCGGTCTACAACGTGGTCACCCGCCAGGGCGGCAACGAGTTCCACGGCGACGTCAACTACTACTACCAGAGCGACGGTCTGACCGGCCGCAACACCAATGACGAAGAGGACGGCGGATTCCCCTACACGCGCGAGGAGTTCAGCGACTACAGCGTCCAGCTGGGCGGCCCGATCGCCAAGGACAGGCTCTGGTTCTTCGCCTCCTACAACAAGCAGGAGGACGGTTGGCTGGAGACCGGCGCGGACCCGGCGGTCGGTCCCCTGGCCAGCAGTTTCGAAGACGCCGAGCGGACCTTCCTCAAGGCCAACCTGCAGATCAATCCCAACCACAGTCTGGTGTTCAGCTACAACATCGACGAGCACTCGGAGACGGTGGGCATCGACGCCAGCTCGGCGCCATCGACCGCCTTCAAGCGCACCACCGAGACGCCGACGCCGAGCCTGGGCTACACCGCGGTCCTTTCCGACCGCACGCTGCTCGACGTCCGCGCCACCGGGTTCCGCTCCGAGGTCTTCCTCGGTCCGGCCGACCCGGGCGCGCCGCTGCGTCAGCCGCGGTTCATAGATATCGACAACTACTACTACTACGGCGGCCACTACTACTTCTACGACCTCGAGCCGACTCGCACGACGGTCAACGCCAAGCTCTCGCACCTGGCCGACGACTTCATGGGTGCCAGCCACGACTTCCGCTTCGGCGTGCAGTACAACGAGTCCTCGGCCGGCGGCCTCTACGGCTACAACGACCTCGTCCTGACCTATCCCGACTCCTACCCGGGCTTCGGATACGGCTATTCGCGGCCCATCTTCAGCTACAGCGGCAACACCGAGGCTTTTGCGGTGTTCATCGACGACACCGTGCGGGTGAACGATCGGCTGACCTTCAACGTCGGGGTGCGCTATGACGAGAACCGGGCGTTCTCCGAGGGGCAGGCCGAGCTCGACGAGAACGGCAACCCCACCGGGGTGGTCTTCCCCGAGGTCGAGCACTACACCTGGGAGTACGTCTCGCCGCGGCTGGGCTTCAACTACCAGCTGACCGACGACGGCAGCATGGTGCTGAAGGGCCACCTCGGCCGCTATCACCGGGCGATCGCCACCGGTGAGTTCGCCAACATCATCGGGCCGTCGATCAAGCCGTTCTTCGCCGGCGTCTACGACACCTTCGCCGGGCAGTTCGAGTTCCTCGACCAGATCACCGACAACACCAACCTGCTGGTGGATCCCAACTACGAGAGCCCGCGCACCGATCAGTACATCCTCAGCCTCGAGCGCCAGTTCAAGGGCAACATCGGCGTCGCGTTGAACCTGGTCTACAAGCGCGGCAGCGACTTCGCCGCCTGGCGCGACATCGGCGGCATCTACGAGCCGGTCATCTGGATCGAGGGCGACTACAACCTGGACGGTGTGGTCGACCCAGACGACCCCTTCGCCACCGGCGCGCCGCTCGAGCTACAGCGGCTGATCGGCGGCGATCAGGTGTTCATCATCTCCAACCGGCCGGAGATGGACACCGACATCAAGGTCGCCAGCCTGGTGGTCAACAAGCCGATGTCCAACAACTGGTCGATGATCTCGTCGCTCACCTACCTCAGATCGGAGGGCCGGACACCGGACAGCGCCCCGGGCTTCGGGGTCAGCGGCGGCGGCACCAGCATCCTGCAGCGCGGCGGTCTACAGTTCCGCAGATTCGGACGCAATCCGAACGACTTCGTCAACTCGGGTGGCCGCCTGCGCGGTGACATCCCGATCCAGTTCAAGACGCAGTTCGTCTACCGCTTCCCCAAGGACTTCCTGGTGTCGGCCAACATCGCTCACCGCGATGGAGCGAACCGGGTTCGGGTGGTGCGCCCGCCGCGGTCGGTGACCGAGCTCAATACCGGCATCCTGGGTGAGGAGCGCGGGGACTTCACCCGACTGCCCAACCAGACGCTGGTCGACGTCCGGGTGGAGAAGGCGTTTGCGCTGCCCAACGACGTGGAGATCGCGCTGAGCGCCGATATATTCAACCTGTTCGACGACGATGCCAACGACGGCGTGCGCAGCGACAACCCGCTGGCGTCGACCTTCGGTCTGCCGGACGATTTCGTTCTGCCGCGGCGGGTGATGGCCGGCGCGAAGATCCGCTTCTAGGGTGTCCCGGTCCGTTACTGGCTGCCCGGTGCCGCGTCGAGCTGCCGGAGCCAGGCGCGGGCGTCCGCGGCGCTCGGGTCGAGCTCGAGGGAGCGCTCGAAAAGGGTGCGGGCCTCGGCGAGGCGCTCCTGGCGGGCGACGGCGAGGGCCAGGTTGAAGGCGTAGCCTGGGTCGTCCGGGGCCAGCGCCACGGCCTGGCGGAAGACCGGCTCGGCCTGGGCGAAGTAGCGCGGGTTGTCGGGGCCCAGCTCGGTAGCCCGGCGGAGCGCGGCCAGCGCCTCCTCCGGCAGGCGTGCGTCCCAGAGCAGCTCGCTCAGGCCGGCGTGCAGGAACGGGTCGTCGGGCTGCCGCTCGATCGCCCCGTCGAGGGCGACGCGTGCCTCGTCGTGGCGCCCCAGGATTCGCAGCAGCCGCGCCTCCTCGCGCCAGAAGACAGCTTCGTCGACCTGCGCCTGCCGGCCGCCGCGCAGCGCCGCCAGCGCCTCCTCGGGCTCGCCGAGTCGGGAGTGGGCGTCGGCCAGCCCCAGCCAGGCGCGTGCCTGCCGCGGGTTGGCGGCGGCCGCGGCGGCAAACTCCTCGGCGGCTTCGTCGACCCGGCCGAGACCCATCAGCGACTGTCCGAGATACAGCCGGATCTCGGGGCTGTCGATGCCCCGCTCGAGCAGCGCCGCGAAACGCTGCGCGCTGGGCGCGAAACGGCCGGCTCGCAACAGCTCGAGGCCGCTCCTCATGGCGTCGTTGGCGAAGCGGAACTCGCCGATCTTCTCCTTCGGATCGGCGCCCCGGTCCTCGGCGGCGGTCTCGACGGCTCCCAGGTAGCCCAGCGCCGCCAGCTGCTCGCGCAGCTCGCCGGAGAGCGCCTCGTCTGTGCTCTCGGGCGAGCGCTCGGCAGCGAGGAAGGGAGCGAGCGAGTCGCGCATGGCGGCCGCCCGCCGGGCCTGCCTCGAAGCGAGGTTCTGCGTCTCTCGCGGATCGCTGGCCAGGTCGTAGACCTCGGGCTCGGGCGCGGCGATGAACTTCCAGGACCCGTCGCGCAGCACCCGGAGATCGCTCCAGCCGAAGCGCAGCCGCGGCACCAGGGATTCGGCATAGACCGCCCGCGGCGCCGGCTCCCGGCCGCCGCGCAGCGCTGCCGCCAGACTGCGGCCCGACAGTTCGGCGCCGGCCGGTGGCACGAGGCCGGCAAGGTCGAGGATCGTCGGCATGAGGTCGACCAAACCGGCCGGCCCGGCCAGCCGGAGCCCCGCTGGAATGCCGGGGCCACGTAACAGCAGCGGCACCCGCAGCGTCGTCTCGTAGGCGAAGTAGCCGTGCAGCAGCTCACCGTGGTCGCCCAGGCCCTCGCCGTGGTCGGCCGTGGCGACCACCAGCGAGCCGGCCGCCAGGCCCAGCCGCTCCAGCGCCGCCAGCAGCTGGCCCACCAGCTCGTCGGTCCAGGCCACCTCGCCGGCGTACGGCCGATCCGGGTAGCGCGAGGCGAACGGCTCGGGCGGCTCGTAGGGATCGTGCGGATCGTAGAGATGCAGCCAGAGGAACAGCCGTCGATCCGGCGGCGCCGCCTCGAGCCAGGCGACCGCCTCGGCCAGCGTCTGGTCGCCGCTCTTCTGGGCGGTGGTGAGAAAGCGCGGCTCTCCCGGGTCGGCGTCGAACTCGTCCGAGTACACCTCGAAGCCGCGGTCGAGGCCCGAGTCGCCTTTGAGCACCACCGAGGAGAGGAACGCGGCGGTGCTGAAGCCCGCGTCTCGCAGGAGCTCGGCCAGCAGCGGAACCTCGGGCACCACGGTCGGCGAGACGTTGTCGCGTACTCCCGTGCGCGTCGGCAGCAGGCCGCTGAGCAGCGAGATGTGGGAGGGACGGGTCAGCGGCGTGTGCGCGATGGCCTGCTCGATCAGCGCACCGTCCGCCGCCAGCCGGTCGAGATGGGGGGTCGCCACGTCGCCGCCGTAGGCGCCGATGTGGTCGGCGCGCAGCGTGTCGAGGGTCACCAGCACGACATGCCTCGCCGCCGGCGGCTCACTGCGGCAGCCGGCCAGCAGCAGCGCGGCGACGAGGGCGGCTCGGACGGTGGAGAACATCGCCGCTTTCATAGCACAGGGGCGTGTATCCTCTGCGGCGCGCCATGCCGACGTCGACGAGAGCGCCTCGCGCAGCGAGATGGGCGATCTGCCTGCCGTTGCTCGGCATGCAGGCCGCCGGTGCGGCAACGACCGGATCACCGGCCGGGATGGAGCTCGTGGCGGCGGCGGTCAGGGCGCTGGGCGGCGCCGAGGCGGTGGCGGCACTCGAAGCGCTGGCGGTCAGCGCCGAGTGCCGTGGCCCCAACGGCGCCTACAGCAGCAGCGTCGACTGGCGGCGAGGCGGGCACACGCTGTGGCGCCGGAGCGACGAGACCGGCCAGCAGGCTCTGCTGGCGGTGGGAGATCAGGCCTGGAAGCTCGACCAAGATCGAGCCAGGATGCCGCTTCCCGAAGGGACCGCCGCGATGGTGCACGGCCATGCCTTCCACCCGACTCTGTTCGAGCTCGATCGCCGGTTCCGCGACCATCGCGCGGCGGGCGCCGGCGCCGGCGGCTGTCTTCTGGTGGAGATGCTCGACGCCGGTGACCGGCCGGCCTCGGTCTGCCTCGACCCCGAGACCATGCTGCCGGTCATCTTCTCCTTCACCCCTGCCGGCCCGGGCGGCGCGATCGAGATGCGGCTCTCCGGTTGGCGGAGATTCGGCGAACTGCTCTACTTCACCGCCTTCGATCTGCACCAGGGCGACGCGCGGTACCGCTGGGTCTATTCGACCATCCGGCCGAACGAAGCCGCCCCCCGACCACCGACCGGCTCCGGCGACCGGCCGGCCGGCGGCGCCTGGAAGCCCGGTGAGCGGATCAGCCTCAGCCTCAAGAACGCCGATCTCGCCGACGTGCTGCGCTCGTTCGCCCAGATGGCGGGCTTCAACCTGGTCCTCGATCCCTTGGTCAAGGGCTCGGTGACCGTC
>CALZJC010000213.1 GCA_945787525.1 Thermoanaerobaculia bacterium
TGGATCGACCTGTGGCCGGGCATCGTCGAAGCGCTGCTCGGCGTTGCGGAATCGGCCCGGGCAAGGCTCGTCTTTGCCGACACTCTCTACTGCTACGGCTCGCAGAACCGGCCGCTGACCGAGGATCTCGGGCTGACCGGCTACGGCCGCAAACCGACCCTGCGCGCCAAGCTGGCCCGCACCATGCTCGAGGCCGATCGGGTCGGGCGGGCTCGCGTCGCCCTGCTGCGAGCGAGCGACTTCTACGGCCCCCGGGTCACCAACTCCGCCCTGGGCGAGCGGGTTTTCCCCAACCTGCTGGCGGGCAAACCGGTGCAGCTGCTCGGCGACCCGGACGCGCTCCATGTCTTCACCTACGGGCCCGATTTCGCGCGCGCTCTGGAGACCATGGCCACCGCCGAGGACGATGACTACGGCCAGGCCTGGCACGTTCCCACCGCGCCGGCGCTGACCCAGCGCCAGCTGATGACGCTGGTGGGCGAGCTCGCCGGGAAGCCTGTCAGGATCCGCAGCCTGCGGCGCCGGGCGGTGATGCTGCTGGCGCTGTTCAGCCCGCTGCTGCGCGAGCTGAAGGAGTTGATGCACCAGTGGGAGCTGCCGTACCGAGTCGACCACTCGAAGTGGGCCGCCCGGTTCGGCGACGAGCCCACGCCGCTCGAGGATGGCCTGCGGCAGACCCTCGACTGGTACCGCTCGCGGGCCTGAGCCGCTGCCCCCGGAGCGATCGGTGAGCAGGGCAGGCTAGGGTGAGAAGGTCAGGCTAGCTCGCGCTCTTCGCCTTGGCGATCAGCGGCTCGAAGGCCGAGAGCGGCTGGGCGCCGTTGAGGAATTCGCCGTTGACGAAGAAGCCCGGCGTGCCGGAAACGCCCATCTGCTGGCCAAACGCCATGTCGGCATCGACCAGCGCGGCGGCGGATTTGTACTCGCTCGAGCTCTGGTCCTCGGCACAGGTCGAAAAGGCCGCCATGTCGATACCGCTCTCCGCCAGGTACTCCTTGCTCTTGGCGAGCACGTTGTCCGCGGTGATCTGCTTCTGGTTCTCGAAGTACCGATCGTGCAGAGTCCAGAAGGCCTCATCGTCCTGCTGGCCGGCGCAGTGGGTGGCGATGGAGGCCGGCCTGGCCCAGGGGTGGAAGTCGAGGGGAAAGTGCTTGAAGACGAAGCGCACGTCCGCGCCGTGCTTCTCGAGGATCTGCTCGACGGTAGCGGCCCCACGGGCGCAGTAGGGACACTGGAAATCCGAGAACTCGACGATGAGAACCGGCCCCTCCGGGTTTCCTCGGGTGGGCAGCCCCGCCACGGCCTCCTCGAGCTTCTGCTGCCGCTCCGCCGCCACCACCGCCGCCTCCTGCTCGCGTTTGACCAGCTCGGCCTGAATGTCCTCCGCCGAGCGGCTGACGTCGACCGGCTCGCCGCTGAGCAGGTAGAGCCGCGTGTCGTCGGCGGTAACGAAGAAGCGCTGGGTCTGGCTGCGGCCGCCGTTGACGATGGTGAAGCTGCCGGCGTCGAGCCCGGCGAAGCCGCTCGCGGCGAGATCGCCCATCGTGATGCTCATCTGCTCGAGTTGTGGATACGTCAGCTTGAGGTTGGCCAGGATCCTCGCTTTACGCGCCTCGGGATCTTCCTGGGCCGCGCTCGGTCCGGGAGCCAGCTGGCAGGCGACAACGGCGAGAAGCAGAAAGAGCGTCTTGAAGGGCCTGTGCATGGAACGATCTCCTGTAGCTTGGTCGACTCGGCTCTGCCGATCGTGGGGGATGGGAACAGATCACCAGCCGGTTGTCAATCGAGGCCCCGGCAGCGTGACACGAACCGCGCCGGCCGTTCGGCATCGAATTCGCAAAGGCGGAGCGTCAACGGTCGAGGCGGCAACGGCTCGATCTCGTTGACGTGGCTCCGGTGTAGCCGGTACGGTGCTCGGGAGTCGGCTCGAAGACCAGGAGGAAAGCAGCCATGAAGCGACGGCCCGATGCTCGAATCACCCTGACGTTGGTGCTCGCCCTTCTGGCCGTGGTGGGGATTGCGGCCGGAGCGCCGCCCGAGGAGCCACCCGCGGCCCGCGGCGCGACGGCGCCGCCCACCCCCGAGGACGGCGGCGGCGAGGCGGAGGACAGCACTCCCGGCGCGGCGGGCATGCGGGTCTACCTGGATCCCGATACCGGCGAGCTGAGAAGCCGGCCCGCCGATCCGGGCGACGGGGCGGAGACCGGTCGTGTCGAGCTGACCCCGCACGAGCGGCTGAACACCTACGGCGGCGACCTGCTCCAGGAACGGCTGGAGCGGGGCGGCTTCAAGGTCGATCTGCGGGGCCGCTTTCAGCGCTCCGTGGTGGTCACCATCGATCCCCAGACCGACGAGGTGAGCATCGACTGTGTATCGGATCCGGCGACCGTCGAGCCGACGGATGAAGGCGAGGCGGCCGATGGCGATTAGCGTCGTCCGACTGGCGGTCCTGACTCTCCTGGTGGCCGTCCTGGCGGTCGCCAGCCCGGCCGTCGCGGCCCGCATCATCATGGTCGACATGGATGACGCGGGCGAGGGGTACAACGATCCGACGCCGGTGACCCCGGTGACCGGCAACCCGGCCACCACCCTCGGCGGGCAGCGCGCCGGGGTGTTCGAGGCGGCGGCCTGGCGGTTGGGCAACCTGATCGCCAGCCCAGTGGAGATTCGCGTCACCGCGGGCTGGGACTCCCTGGAGTGCGACTCGACCAGCGGCACGCTGGCGTCGGCGGGACCGAGTTTCGTCTTCCGTGATTTCCCCAACGCGCCCAGAGGCTCGACCTGGTACGCGGCCGCTCTGGCCGATGCCCTGGCCGGCGAGGAGCTCGGCTCCGCCGACGACGACGAGATGTCGATCACTTTCAACGAGGACGTCGGCACGGCGGGCTGCCTCAGCAGGCTCGACTGGGACTATCGGATCGGCGTGAGCGGTGGCAGCGACCCCAACATGGAGCAGGTGCTGTTCCACGAGATGGGGCACGGCATCGGCTTTCTCAGCTTCGTCGACGACGAGACGGGCGCCAGGTTCCAGGACTTCGACGACGCCTACATGGTGCACTTGGAGGACCACTCGACGGGCAAGCTGTGGAGCGCCATGACCGACCGCCAGCGTCTGGCCTCGAGCACCAGGACGGGCAACCTGCACTGGTTGGGCGGCAACGCCCGGGGGCCCGCGCTGCGTCTGCGCGACGGTGCCCACGCGGCCAGCGGTCACCCCCAGATGTACGCTCCGAAGCCGTTCGAGGCCCTCTCTTCGGTCTCGCACTGGGACACCAGCCTGAGCCGTAACGTCGACGACTTCATGGAGCCGTTCGCGACCCGCACCTCCGCCGACCTGCTGACCGGCCGCCTCTACCAGGATCTGGGTTGGAGCGTCAATCGCTCGGGCGCCGGCTGGGTCGAGGATCAGAACGGCAACGGCTCGGTGGAGGTCGCCGTTCTGCAGGTGACCGAGAGCCCGGCAGGCCACGAGGTCGTCCTGTTGGATACGCAGGACGGCCAGACGATCCGCCGCATGCCGTTGCCGGCGGAGTACGCGGCGCTGGGACTGACCGTCGTACGGCATCACTCCGGCCCACCGGCCAGCGAGATCGCGGTTCTCCTGTGGAAGGCGCAGGGCAGCGCCGTCCTGGTCGTGCAGCTCGACGCCTCGACCGGCGAGGAGGTGCGGCGGTTCTCGTTTCCCGGTGGCTCGCCAATGCGCCTGTTGACGGTACCCGACTACGTCGGCAGCGCCGCGGACGAGCTGCTGCTGCTGACGCTGCGGCCCGGGACCGCCGCGCGAGGACGCGTCATCGTCAAGGACGCGATGAGCGGCAGGATCCACCGCCGGCTCAAGTTCTCGAAACCAGAGAGGCCGGTGGATATCGCCGTCCTCGACAGCTTTGGCGGCTCCAATGCGCCCGAGGTCGCGGTGCTGCTGGCGATCCCCAAAGAGGATCGGAGCGAGATCGAGGTGCTCGACGGTCGGTCGGGGTCGAAGCCGTTGGCCAGGATCCCACTGCCCGAGGGCAGGGTCTTCCAGTTTCTCCGCGCGCTGTCCGATTTCGGCGGCACCGTTGGTGTCGGCGAGCTGGCCACGGCGAGCATCGACCGGGAGACCGGCCGTCCCCGGCTGCTGGTCGTCGACGGCCAGAGCGGCGAGACATTGAGCAGCAAGTTGTTCAACGTGTCGTTCGTGCCGGCGGCGCTCGAGGTACTGCCGAGCTTCGGCGGCACGATGGCCGACGAGCTGCTGCTCTGGACGCGCCGCGCGGCCTCCCTCAAGCCACGCGGATATGTCCTGGACGGCGGTTCGATGGTGAGCCTCGGTAGGCCCACCCTGAACAGCAAGAATCTGCTGCAGGCGATCGCCGTGCTGCCGGACATCGGCCGTTCCGGCGCGGCCGATACCGTGGTGGTGACCGCCGCGGCCCGCGACCGGCTGCGGCAGGCTTTTCTCGTCGACGGCCGCGGCGGCCAGATTCGCAGTCTGCTCCTGCCCTAGCCGGCGGCGGGATCGTCCCCTCGGCGGTGCGGGAGGCCCACCCGGCCTTGATCGAAGCCGGGGCTTGGGCCACAATGGCGCTCCTCTCGGGTCGCCATGATCGAAGCGCTGCAACCGCCCAAGAACGTTCCCCACAGCGAGGAATCGGAGCGCGCGGTGCTGGGTGCGGTGTTGCTCGATCCGGCGCTCATCCCCTCGCTCTCCGCGCGGCTGACGCCGGAGGATTTCTACGCCGAGCGGCACCGCGTGGTCTACCAGGCGATGCTGGACCTGCAGGCGACGGGAGTCGCGGTGGACCTGCGCACGCTGCAGGCGCAGCTCGAATCCCGCCAGCACCTGGAGGGGGTCGGTGGGGTGGCCTATCTGGCGGCGCTCGACATCGATCTGCCCGATCTGGGTCGGTTCGACGCCTATGTGGAGATCGTCAAGGAGCGTTCCGTTCGCCGGCGCCTGATCGAGGCGTGCGGCACGATCACCCGGGACTGCCTCGACGGCGGCCTGATGGCGCAGGAGGCGCTGGGTCGCGCCGAGCAGGCGATCCTGGGTCTCGGCGAAGAGGCGATCCAGCGGGGTTTCGTGCGTCTGTCGAGGGTCGTCCAGCAGACCATGGCCGATCTCGAGGAGAGGCCGACCGACGGGCTGATCGGCGTGCCCACCGGCTTCGACGACCTGGATGACAAGACCCGCGGCCTGTGCGCCGCCAACCTGGTCATCATCGCCGGCCGGCCGGGAATGGGCAAGACCTCCCTGGCCCTCAACATCGCTCAGTACGCGGCCCTGGACAAAGGCCTCACCGTGGGCATCTTCTCGCTCGAGATGAGCCAGCAGGAGCTGGCTCTGCGCATCCTGTCGTCGAAGGCCGACGTTTCCGGCACCGCTCTGCGCGCCGGCCACCTGTCCCAGAAACAGTGGAATCGGGTGATCAAGACCGCCAAGGAGATCGGCTCGGCGCCGCTGTATATCGACGACTCGGCCAATCCGACGCTGCTCGAGATCGCCTCCAAGGCGCGCCGACTCAAGGCGGAAGGCGCTTTGGATGTGGTGATTCTGGACTACCTGCAACTCATGCAGGCCGGCGGCAAACACGAGAACCGGACGCTCGAGATCGCCGCCATCACGCGCGGCCTGAAACAGCTCGCCAAGGAGCTCGACATCCCGGTGGTGGCGTTGTCCCAGCTTTCCCGGCAGCCGGAGCGGCGGGGTAGCGACAGGCGACCGCAGCTCGCCGACCTGCGCGAGTCCGGGGCCATCGAGCAGGACGCCGATCTGGTGATGTTCGTGTATCGCGACGAGCTCTACCACCCGGAGACCGAGGACCAGGGCATCGCCGAGCTGATCATCTCCAAACATCGCAACGGCGAGACCGGCACGATCAGGCTCGTCTTCCTGGGCGACATCACGAGCTTCAAGAACA
Source organism: Thermoanaerobaculia bacterium (assembly GCA_945787525.1). Classification (GTDB taxonomy): domain Bacteria; phylum Acidobacteriota; class Thermoanaerobaculia; order Multivoradales; family JAHEKO01; genus CALZJC01. The sequence continues at coordinate 5,901 of CALZJC010000213.1, forward strand.
TGGCCCATCAGCCCGTTCCGGGCGGGCCCCCATTCTGAGAACGGCGGACATGCGCGCCACGGGCCGAACAGCTCCCCGAGCGCCTGGGGGGGTGGCGGGATGAGGATGGCCCTGGCGGCGACCGTCGAGGGAGCCGTGGAAGAGGTCGGCCGCTTCTTCCTCACGCTGTGGCGGATTCTGGTCTGGACGCCGCGGCCGCCCTACGACTGGCGCGAGCTCCTGCGGCAGATGCAGCGCGTCGGCGTCGACTCGGTGCCGGTCATCCTGCTGACGGCGATGTTCACCGGCATGGTGCTGGCATTGCAGACCTTCAACGTGCTGGCGCGCTTCAACGCCGAGCGCTATGTCGGCTCGCTGGTGGCTCTCTCCATGGTGCGCGAGCTGGCGGCGGTCCTGGGGGGGCTGGTGATCGCCGGCCGCAGCGGCTCGGCCATGGGCGCCGAGCTCGGCACCATGCGGGTCACCGAGCAGATCGACGCCCTGGAAGTGATGGCCACCGACCCGGTCCACTACCTGATGGTGCCGCGGGTCTGGGCGACGGTGCTGATGCTGCCGCTGTTGATCGCCCTGGGCGACGCCATCGGCATCTATGGCGGCTACCTGGTCTCGGTCGTCCTGATGGGGGCCAACCCGGTGAGCTATCTGGACAACACCTTTCAGTTCATGGACCTGCAGGACCTGTTTTCGGGGCTGATCAAGGCGGCGTTCTTCGGCATGCTGATCTCGGTGATCGGCTGCATGAAGGGCTTCTACACCAGCGGCGGCGCCGAGGGGGTGGGGCGGGCGACGACCCGCTCGGTGGTCCTGGCCTCGATTTCGATCCTGATCTCCGACT
>CALZJC010000214.1 GCA_945787525.1 Thermoanaerobaculia bacterium
CGGGCTCAGGCCGTTCCAGGTCCTCTCCTCCGGGTCGACATACGATGAGTCGCTGAGCTGGTTGTCTTCGGAGTGGGCCAGGGTGACGTAGCGGATGCCGCGTTCGGCGAAGTAGCGCACGTCGGCGAGGGTCTCGATCGGGGCGCCGTTCTCCATGCCCATCGGCAGCGATATCAGGCCGGCCGCCTTGTGCGCCCGCACATCGGCCACCGATCGGGCCACGGCGAACTTGTCGGGCGCAGCGCGCTCGAAGCCCTCGACCATGGCGATGAGCTCCTCGGCCACCTGCTTGGCGTCGCCGGTCTCCTGACGGCGGGCCGGGACGTAGACCGACATGAAGGCGGCGTTGAGGCCGCCGGCCACCGCCCGGGGGTGGTCGAAGTCACCGCTCTCGGTCGCCTGCGAGATGTCCTCCATCTGCTCGAAGAGCCGGTAGGGCACGTCGATGTGGGTGTCGACGATGATCGCCTCGCCGGCCAGGCGCGCGGCGACCCCAGCCGGATCGGGCGTCTCCTCGGCGACGGGCTCCGCCGTCCCGCCGCAGGCCAGCGCGGCGAGACCGACGCCCGCGAGCAAGGTCTTCAAGAGTCGATTCACGGCGCTACCTCCTCGTTCGGGCCGGCGCGCCCGCCAGCGGGGCGCCACGCAGGCTGCCTATCTTGCCATCCCGGGCCGTTCCGGCCGACCGCCGCACTCGACTCACCGGCTCGGCGCGGCGCTTCCAGCAGCCAGAACAGCAGGTTGTTGGTGAAGGTCGGATCCTTGGTCAGGGCCAGATGGTCGCGAAACAGCAGCAGGACCTCGTGCCAGCCGATCGGCGAGCGCAGCTGGCTGGTCCACTCGCCGTCCAGCCGCTCGTCCATCAGCGCGCTGGATCGCAGGACTGTGCCGTCACCCGGCGCCTTGGCCGCCACCGCGGTGGCGCCGCTCTGTCGATCCACCTCGATCCGGCTCCTGGTGGGGACGGCGTCGCCGGCGACCAGGTACAGGCGCAGCTCCGGCGGCGGCTCGGCCGGCCGGTCGAGCGCCTCGGTGAAGCGCCGAGCGCGCACCAGCGCCTTGCGCTGATGATCCAGCGCGACCTCGCGGCGCGCTTCCGAGCCGAGCTCCTCGGGCAGCAGCCAGGCCAGCAGCTCGGCGGCGTCGGGCGACGCCAGACCCCACTCGAGCTGCTGCCAGAGCGCCGGATCGAACAGATCGCCGACCGGCTCACCGTCGTCCGCCCAGACCACGGTGCCGTGACGCGAACGCGGCAGCATCTGGTAGCCGGACGGGAAGGTGCCGAGCATCGCCGCCGGGTACCTGGGCAGCGACGGCCCGTAGTTGCGTCCTTCGGTGAGCTGGATCAGGGAGTCGAGGGAGCCGGCGTTGGGCGGCGCCACGAGGATCGCGCGGTCGACCAGCTCGGCGCCGGCCCAGGTCACCGCCGGCAGCTCGCCGTCGTCGCCCAGCTCGGCGCCGCCATGGCGCAGGTAGTAGCGCAACAGCAGACCGCCCATGGAATGGCTGACGACGTCGAAGCGGATGTCGTCGCGGTCGATGCCCCAACGGCGGCGCGTCTCGGCCCGCACATACTCGCGCTTCTCTTCGAGAAACGCCGCCAGCCGGGCGGCGTTCTCGGCGTTGTCGCGCCGCCAGTCGAAGTCGAACTGGAAACAGGTGAAGTGCGCCTCGCCCCAGTCGACGGCGCCGGAGAACGACATCTCCTCGTCGCGGTAGCCGCCGGCGCCGAGGGCGCCGAGGATGTAGTAGTAGGCCTTGAGCGACAGCGGCAGTCCGAGCAGCCGCACCTTGACCTCCTCGAGCACGCCGTCGGGCCGCACCGTGTCGCGCAGCTCCGCCAGCGAGCTGCCGCGCGCCATCGGCAGGCCGATCAGCCGCGCCCCGTCCTCCCGGTCGGGCCGCGCGTAGCCGCCGGCGAAGGCTCCCCAGACGATCTGTCCGGTCTCGCTCTCGAGCAGGCGCGAGCCGGTCAGACCGGGGATCATCACCACCGGGTTCTGGTAGGGGCCGTGCTCGCGGGCACTGCGACCGTAGACCTCGTCGAGCTCGAAATCGTTGGGCCGCGGGCCAAGGCTGCACGCCGCCGGCCAGCCGACCACGGCCAGGACCAGCAACGGCCCGAGCCAGCGGACGAGCGGCCCGGGCCGCCGGCCCGTTGCGGCCCTCATTGAGCGGCCCTGTAGCCCGGCCCGCGCACGACACGCCCCGGCAGAGCCCCGGTGTGCTCGCCGTCGCGCACCACCTGCTCACCGTTGACGAAGACGTGCTGCACGCCCTCGGCGTACTGATGGGGCGCGGCGAAAGTCGCCCGATCGGCGATGCTGTCGGGGTCGAAGACCACGACGTCGGCGAACCAGCCCTGCGCCAGCCGGCCGCGGTCGCGGATCTTCAGGTTGGCCGTCGGGAACGAGGTCAGCCGGCGAATTGCCTCGGCGAGCGACACCAGCCCCTCGTCGCGCACGTAGCGACCCAACAGCCGCGCGAACGAGCCATAGGCGCGGGGGTGGGTGTTGCTCTCGAGAAAGACACCTTCAGCGGCCAGCGCGCCGGCGTCGGAGCAGATGCTCACCCAGGGCAGCGCCACTTTGCGGCGCACGTTCTCCTCGGACATGGAGAAGTAGACCACCCCGATCCGGCTGTCGTCCTCGACCACCAGATCCATCGCCGCCGTCTCGCGCGACACGCCGCGCGCCGCGGCGACCTCGGCCAGGGTGCTGCCGGTCAGCGGCTTGAGCTCGTCGCTGCGGAAGCTCACCAGCAGGGTCTTGCCCGGCGGCAGCAGGGTCATCTCGGCGGCGACCCGGGCGCGGATCCCGGGGTCGCGCAGCCGTTCGACCCAGGCGTCGTGGCCGCCCTCCTGCACCCACAGCGGCATCACCGCGTCCAGGCCGGTCGAGCTGGCCGGATAGGTGTAGATGTCGGCAGTGATCTCCAGGCCCTCGGCCCGCGCCGCCTCGATGCGCGCGATCGCCTCCTCCAGCTTGCCCCAGTTCTCCGGTCGCGACGCCTTGAGGTGGTAGATCTCCGCCGGCAGCCCGGCGCGCCGGGCGATGGTCAGCAGCTCGTCCAGGGCCTCGAACAGCTCGTCGTCCTCGCTGCGCAGGTGCGAGATGTACATGCCGCCATGCGCCGCCGCCACCTCGGCCAGGGCGATCAGCTCCTCGGTGTCGGCGAAGCTGGCGGGCGCGTAGATCAGCGACGAGCCGACGCCCAGCGCGCCCTCGATCATCGCCCGGTCGACCAGCTCGCGCATACGCTGGAGCTCCTCGGCGGTGGCGGCGCGGTCCTCGTATCCGACCTCGTGGATCCGCACGGTCGTGGCGCCGACGAACGAGGCGATGTTGGGCGACACGCCCCGGGCGACGAGGTGGTCCAGGTAGCCGCCCAAGGTCGTCCACTCGACGGGGAAGCGGATGTCGGCCTGACGGTCGATCACCCGCTGCTTCATCTCCTCGTTGAGGGGGCCCATCGACCAGCCCTCGCCGAAGACCTCCAGCGTCACCCCCTGGAGCAGATCGCTCATCCCCCGGCCGTCCTCGATCAGGCTGGTGGTGGCCCAGCTGAGCATGTTGACGAAGCCCGGCGCCACTGCCAGGCCGGTAGCGTCGAGCTCTCGCCTCCCGGTCGCCGAGCCCAGGTCGCCGACCCCGGAGATGCGATCACCGTCGATTGCCAGATCACCGTGAAAAGGTACGCCGCCGAGCCCGTCGTAGATCTGCCCGCCGCGGATCACCAGGTCGTGCTGGCGCGGCGCCGCGCAGCCCAACGCCAGCAGCAGGACCAACGCGCTGCGCAGGCCGGACCCGGTCACCGCGCCGGCTCCGGCTTGGGTCGTTCCAGACGGAAGAGCGAGCGGCCGATCAGCAGGCGGTCGCCGAAGGTCAGCTCCGCGCTGCGCAGCTTGCGGCCGTTGACCCGCGCGCTGCCGCCGGTGAGACAGGTCAGGCGGAAGCCACCGTCCTCCTCGACGCTGATCCGAGCGTGCACCGGTCGTACGAAGAGGCCCACCGCGCGGACGTCGACGCCGTCACCGCGGCCGATGAGCAGGTCCCGGTCGAGCACCTTGCGCACGTTCTCGCCGTCCAGGACCGCCAGCGGCGCCGGCTTGACACCGCCGGGCATGAGCATCGTCTGGAACACCGTCGGCGCCGCCTCGTACTCGACGATCCCGACCTCGAACTTGCCGATCTCGATCACCTCACCGGCCTTCAAACGGTGCTTCTCGATCGCCATGCCGCCGACCCGGGTGCCGTTGGCGCTCTCCAAATCCTCGACCGTGAAGCCGCCGCGGTCCCAGAACAACCGCGCGTGCTTGCGGCTCACCGCCAGGTTGTCGATGAACAGGTCGACCGTCGGGTCGCGACCGACGATCATCTCCGGCCCGCTGAACGGGCGTCGCCGCACTTCGCGCCCGTCGGCCATGGTGACGACCACGTCGGCGGGTGGCGGCGGCTGCGCCGCGGTCTCGAGCCGCAGCAGACTGGCGCCGGCGTCCGGGTCCGTGGCGACCTTGAGGCGGGTGAAGACCTCGATGCGGCAGGCAGCGGCGGTGGCGGCGAAAGCGAACAGCAGCACCCGCTCCTCGAGATCGGCGCCCCCCGGATCGTCCGCCGGGTCGGCGAAGAACAGGTGCGCCGGGCGGCCCTTGTCGAGAAACAGCAGCGTGCGGCGTCCCTGGCGCTCGAGGGCGATCGCCGCGTCCTGCCGCTCCCGGGCCAGGAAACGCAGGACGTGCTCCGGATCCACCAGCTCGGTGGAGCCCTGGAGCTGCGGCCGCTGGCAGAAATGCACCGCGATCATCAGGACCTCGGCCGTGTCCGAGCGCACCAGGCGGCAGACCGGCCGCTCCAACTGCTGCGCTCGGGCCACGAAATCGGCCAACGGTACCCGCGTGAAATGGCCGCGCTCCACCAACCCGGCCAGATAGGGCGCCGAGCGGTGGATCAGGCAGATCAGGCGGGCATCCGCGGTCTCCAGCTCCAGCCGACCGGCACCACAATCGCCGCGCAGCAGCACCCCGTCGACATCCGCCAGCAGCTCGCGCGAGTACGACGCCGGAGGCAACAACTCCTCGCCCGGAGGGAACCGGACCGGGCCTTTCTCGGCCCCGCCAAACCGACGTTCCAGCTCGCTCGGGCGCTCCGTCATCACAGGACCGCGGCAGTATACTGCCGGCTCCGGCTCGCCGTAACCGCCCCCGCCTGGAGGAACCCCCGATGATCAAGCCGTCGCGTCGCGCGCTGCTGTCGCTGTCCCTTCTGCTCACGCCGATCCAACTTGGAGGTGCCCTGTCTGCCGCCCACGCCGACGGTCCGGCCACCGTCGACGAGGAGTATCTGGAAGCGCTCGAGCTGCGCAACATCGGCCCTTATCGCGGCGGCCGGGTGACGGCGGTGGCCGGCGTTCGCGGCGACCGGCAGACCTTCTACATGGGCTCGACCGGCGGCGGGGTCTGGAAGACCACCGACGCCGGCCTCGGCTGGGCCAACGTCTCCGACGAGCAGTTCGAGGCCGGCTCGATCGGCGCTCTGGCGGTGGCCCCGTCGGACGCCAACGTGATCTACGCCGGCACCGGCTCGGCCTGCCCGCGGGGCAACGTGTCGCCGGGAGTCGGCGTCTACCGCTCCACCGACGCCGGCGCCAGCTGGACGCATGCCGGCCTCGCCGACAGCGGCCAGATCGGCCGCATCCGGGTGCATCCGCAAGATCCCGACCTGGTCTATGTCGCCGCCCTGGGCCACATCTTCGGCCCCAACGAGGAGCGCGGAGTATTCCGCTCGCGGGACGGCGGCGACAGCTGGGAGAAGGTGCTCTATGTCAGCGACCGCGCCGGCGCCGTCGATCTGGCGATGGATCCGGCCAACCCGCGCATCCTCTTCGCCGCCATCTGGCAGGCCGAGCGCAAGCCCTGGACCTTCGAGGGCGGCGGCGAGGACGGCGGGCTGTGGCGCTCGAAGGACGGCGGCGACAGCTGGGAGGAGCTCACCGAGGGCCTGCCCTCGGGGCTCAAGGGCCGCATCGGCGTCACCGTCTCGGGCGCCGCCCCGGACCGCGTCTGGGCGCTGGTCGAAGCGGAGGACGGCGGTCTCTACCGCTCCGACGACGGCGGCGACAGCTTCCGGCTGATCAACCCCGACCGCACATTCCGCCAGCGCGCCTGGTACTACACCCACGTCTACGCCGACCCGTCGGACCGCGAGACGGTCTACGTGCTCAACACCGGTCTGTACCGCTCGCACGACGGCGGCAAGGAGTTCGAGCACATCCGCGTGCCGCACGGCGACCAGCACGACCTGTGGATCCATCCCGACGACCCGCGGGTGCTGATCAACGGCAACGACGGCGGCGCCAACGTGTCGCTCAACGGCGGCGAGAGCTGGACCGGCCAGGCCAACCAGCCCACCGCCGAGATGTACCGGGTGACCGTCGACGACCGCTTTCCCTACCACGTCTACGGCTGCCAGCAGGACAACTCCTGTGTCGCCGTGCCCAGCCGCACCGACTCCGCGGGCATCGAGCGCCATCACTGGTACGTCATCGGCGGCTGCGAGAGCGGCCACGTCGCGGTCGACCCGCGCGACCCCGACATCACCTACTCCGGCTGCTACGGCGGCCAGATCGACCGCTACGACCACGCCACCGGGCAGGAGCGCCAGATCATGGCCTACCCGCAGCTCGCGGTCGGCCAG
>CALZJC010000215.1:0-6669 GCA_945787525.1 Thermoanaerobaculia bacterium
CGATGGGATGGCGCTCGACGATCTCGCCGTCGCGGCGCACCGCCGGCCGCCCCTGGTCGTTCGAGTGCAGCAGGCCGTAGAACTCGTCGAAGCCGCGCTCGTGCGGCAGCGACGGCGTGACGTCGCCGAGGTGCCACTTGCCGAAGATCGCCGTCCTGTAGCCGGCCGCGGAGAGCAGCTCGGCGAGGGTGATCTCCTCGAGCGGCAGCCGGCGGTTGCGGCCGCCGACCCGCAGCAGGAGGTCGCGCCAGGTCCACGGCGCCTGGACCACGTGGTCGAGGCCCGAGCGCACCGCGAACCGGCCGGTGAGCAGGCCGGCGCGCGAGGCCGAACAGTACGGCGAGGCGGCGTAGCCGTGGCGGAAGAGCGCCCCTTCGGCCGCCAGCCGGTCCAGGGAGGGAGTGCGCAGCGATTCCGAGCCGTAGGCGCCCAGGTCGCCGTAGCCCAGGTCGTCGAAGAGGATCAGAACCAGATTCGGCGGCGTCTCCTCGCCGGGCCCGAGATCGGCGATCTTCTCCAGGTACACGTCCTTGGAGACGAGCCGCTCGACATCGTCCTTCTGCGAATGAAAGACGATTCTCGCGGCGACCCACAGAATGCCCACCAGCGAGAGCAGCCCGAGCAGGGCGAACAGGCGGCAGAGCACGCGACCCATCGGCCGATCCTAGCCCGAGGCTCTACCCGAAGTGCCTGACGTCCGTTGCTCGCAGCCTGCCACAGGCGGCACGAGGCACCGAGTGGCGACCGGCCGTGGCCCGGCCGGCTAGGAGGAGAGCTTCGCCCGCAGATAGTCCCGGTTCATGCGAGCGATGAACTCGATGGAGATCTCTTTCGGGCAGGCGGCCTCGCACTCGCCGTAGTTGGTGCACGAGCCGAAGTAGGACTCCATCGTCTCGACCATCTTCTGCACCCGCTGGTAGCGCTCCGGCTGGCCCTGGGGCAGCAGCGCCAGGTGCGAGACCTTGGCGGCGGTGAACAGCTGGCCGGCGCCGTTGGGGCAGGCGGCGACACAGGCGCCGCAGCCGATGCAGGCGGCGGCGTCCATGGCCTACTCGGAGTTGGCCTTCGGCACCGGGGTGAGGTTGGCCTCCGGCGCGCTGCCGGTGTTGACCGAGATGTAACCACCGGCCTCGATGATCTGATCGAAGGGGGAGCGGTCGACCATCAGGTCCTTGAGCACCGGGAACGCGGCCGAGCGCCAGGGCTCGACACGCACCTTGTCGCCGTCGCGGAACTTGCGCATGTGGAGCTGGCAGGTGGCGGTGGCGCGCTCGGGCCCGTGGGCGCGACCGTTGATCATCACGCCGCACGAGCCGCAGATGCCCTCGCGGCAATCGTGATCGAAAGCGATCGGCTCCTCGCCCTGTTCGGTCAGCCGCTCGTTGAGCACGTCGAGCATCTCGAGGAACGACATATCCGGGCTGACATCGGGCATCTCGTGGGTCTCGAACCGTCCGGACTCGCCGGCGGCCGGTTGGCGCCAGATCTCGAGCGTCAGCCGCATGGTGTCACTCACTTGTAGCTCCTCTGGCTGGGAGGAACGTGCTCGAACTCGAGCCCCTCCTGGTGCATCACCGGCTCACGGCCCTCGCCGCTCCACTCCCAGGCGGAGACGTGGGAGTACTCTTCGTCGTTGCGCTGCGCCTCGCCCTCTGGGGTCTGGTACTCCTCGCGGAAATGGGTGCCGCACGACTCCTCGCGGGCCAGCGCATCGCGGCACATCAGCTCGGCCAGCTCGAAGTAGTCCGCCACCCGGCCGGCCTTCTCCAGCGACTGGTTGAGGTCCGCCGCCGCACCGGGCACCCTGACGTTCTGCCAGTACTCCTCACGCAGCTCCTGGATCTTGCCGATGGCGCCGTTCAGCCCGTCACGCTCCCGGGACATGCCGCAGTAGTCGTCGCAGATCTTGCCCAGCTCGCGGTGCAGCGAGTCGACGGTGCGCTTGCCGTCGATCGCCAGCAGCCGTTCCATGCGGCCGCCGACCTCTTCCTCGACGGCGGCGAACGCCTGGTGGTCGGTGGGCAGCGCGCCCTCTCCCATGTGCCGCGAAAGGTAGTCGCCGACAGTGTACGGCAGCACGAAGTAGCCGTCGGCCAGGCCCTGCATCAGGGCGCTGGCGCCCAGCCGGTTGGCGCCATGGTCGGAGAAGTTGGCCTCGCCGGTGACGTAGAGACCCTCGATGGTCGACATCAGGTTGTAATCGACCCACAGACCGCCCATCGTGTAGTGGGGCGCCGGGTAGATGCGCATCGGCACCTGGTACGGGTCCTCGCCGGTGATCCGCTCGTACATCTCGAACAGGTTGCCGTACTTGGCTTCGATGGCGCCGCGGCCGAGTCTGCCGATGGCCTCCTCGAAGTCGAGGAAGACGCCGCGCTGGCCGTGGCCGACGCCGTGGCCGTCGTCGCAGACCGCCTTGGCGGCGCGCGAAGCGATGTCGCGCGGCACCAGGTTGCCAAAGGCCGGATAGCGCCGCTCGAGGTAGTAGTCGCGCTCGCTCTCGGGGATCTCGTTGCCCGGCCGGTCGTCGCCGGCCTTCGCCGGCACCCAGATGCGGCCGTCGTTGCGCAGCGACTCGCTCATCAGGGTGAGCTTGGACTGGTAGTCGCCGTGCTGCGGGATGCAGGTCGGATGGATCTGGGTGTAGCAGGGGTTGGCGAAGTAGGCGCCGCGCCGGTGGGCGCGCCAGATGGCGGTGGCGTTGCAGCCCTTGGCGTTGGTCGACAGGAAGAAGACGTTGGAGTAGCCGCCGGTGGCCAGGACCACCGCATCGGCCGACCAGGAGCGGATCTCGCCGGTGACCATGTCGCGGGTGACGATGCCGCGGGCGCGGCCGTCGTGCACCACCAGATCGAGCATCTCGGTCTTGGCGTGCATCTCGACCTGACCCGCCGCCACCTGCCGGGACAACGCCTGGTAGGCGCCCAGCTGCAGCTGCTGGCCGGTCTGGCCACGGGCGTAGAAGGTGCGCGACACCTGCGAGCCGCCGAACGAGCGGTTGTCGAGCAGGCCGCCGTACTCACGGCCGAACGGCACCCCCTGGGCAACGCACTGGTCGATGATGTCGACGCTCACCTGCGCCAGCCGGTACACGTTGGCCTCGCGGGAGCGGAAATCGCCGCCCTTGACCGTGTCGTAGAACAGGCGCCAGATCGAGTCGCCGTCGTTCTGGTAGTTCTTCGACCCGTTGATGCCGCCCTGGGCGGAGATCGAGTGGGCGCGGCGGGCGCTGTCCTGGTAGCAGAAGGCCTTGACGTGATAGCCCAGCTCGCCCAGCGAGGCGGCGGCGGAGGCGCCGGCCAGGCCGGTGCCCACCATGATGACCTCGAACTTGCGCTTGTTGGCCGGATTGACCAGCTTCAGGTCGAAGCGGTGCTTGTCCCACTTTTCGCGGATCGGACCCGAGGGAATGCGTGCGTCGAGGCTCATGGCGTCACTCCACCAGACCGCTGAGAACGGCCAGCGGGAATGAGATGTTGCCGATAACGATGATCAGGGCGAATACCTGGGCGAAGCGCCGGCGCCAGTCGCTGGGGTTGCCCGTGACGTGCCAGCCAAGCGTCTGGAACATGCTCCACAGGCCGTGGTAGAGGTGCAGCCCGAGAGCCAGCTGGGCGACGATGTAGAAGGCGCTGATCCACCAGATCGAGAAGCCGGCGACGACGTTGTGGTACACGTCGCCGGGGACAAAATCGGGGTGCGCCCAACTCGGGCCCCAGGTGAAGTGGGCCAGGTGATAGAAGACGAACAGGGCGATGATCACGCCGCCCCACACCATCGTCCGCGAGGCGTAGGTGGCCTGCACCGTGTCGCGACCCTCGAAGTCTCGCGATCGAGCCCGGCGACTCTTCAGAGTCAGCAGCGTGGCGGAGAGGATGTGCAGCGCAACCGCCGCCAGCAGAACCACACGGGCGATCCACAGCAGACCGCCGTGCGGCAGGAGCGGCGAGCCGAGCTCGCGCAGCCACTCGGCGTAGTGATTCAGTGCCTCGGCACCCAGATACAGCTTCAGGTTGCCGAACATGTGCCCCAGCACGAAGCCGAAGAACATGATGCCGGTGACCGCCATCACCGCCTTCTTGCCCAAGTCTGACCGGTAGAAGCTCAGCATGCCTGTGCCACCCTCCAGCTGCGCGCCGATCATACGTCAGAGAGGCGGCCGGCTGAACCGCCCATTGGGGCGGTGGACGACGCGACGCGCTGGCTCGGGCTTTTCACCGATCGTCCCGGACAGCCGCCATCTCGGACCGTTCTGGCTCCTCAATCGGTCTTGCGACGGCGGCGACGGCGGCGACGCCGGCGCGGCCGTTTCTTCGCCGGGTGAGGCTGGTCACGCGCGGCGCGGGCGCGGCGCCAGAGCTCGAGGCGCTCCTTGCCTTCGCCCGTCGCCAGGCTGGCGATCTCGAGCAGGGCGAGGGTGTCGTCGAACTGGGGCCGGCGCGCGTAGCCGACCCGGCGCGCGGCGGTCCAGCCATCCTCGAGCATCCGGTGGTAGCCGAGAATCGCCTGCACCACGCCCTCGCGACGCTGCCGCGACAGGGCGAATCGAGCGAGGAACGGCTCCAGCATCTCGCGCACGATCTCGAGCAGCGCGCCGCGCCGCACCGGACGCTGGTCGAGCCCCTCGACGTCGTGCCGCCGGAGCACCACCGAGGGCAGTAGAAGGGCGGCCAGCAGGGCCGTGTCGCTGGGCTCGCGCCCGGCCTCCACCAGCTGGTCGATCACCGGCAGGACGCGGCCGAAGTCGCCCAGCCCCCGCTCCCCCGCGGCAACCATGGCATAGGCCTCCGGCAGCAGCGCTTCGAGCAGCCCGAGCTCCATCATCCAGTGCAGGGCGCCAGCGGCCTGGCCACAGCGCAACAGCTGGACCAGCTCTTCGGTGAGACGCGCCGGCGACGCCTTGGCGATCTCCTCCCGCTGCCGATGGATCGCCTCCTGCGTCGCCTGGTCGATGCCGAACTCGAGCCGCCCGGCCATCTCGCAGGCGCGCATCATGCGCACCGGGTCTTCTCGGAAGCGCACGTCGGGATCGCCGATCGTGCGGATCAGCCGCCGCTCCAGGTCCTCGAGGCCGCCGACGTGATCGATGACCGTGAAATCGGCGACGTTGTAGAACATGGCGTTGACCGTGAAGTCCCGCCGGAAGGCGTCCTCCCGCTCGCTGCCGAAGACGTTGTCGTCGGTGATCAGGATCTCGGCGGAGCCGCCGGCCTGATCGCCCGGCTCGGGGTCGCGGCGAAAGGTCGCGACCTCGATGATCTCGTCTTTGAAGAAGATGTGCACCAGCCGGAACCGCCGGCCGATGATGCGCGAGTTGCGGAACAGGCGGCGCACCCGCTCGGGTCGGGCATCGGTGCCGATATCCCAATCCTTGGGTCGGCGCCCGAGCATCAGGTCGCGCACCCCACCGCCCACGACGTAGGCCTTGTGGCCCGACCGGTGGAGCCGGTAGAGCACCTTGACGACGTTGGGGTCGAACTTCTTGCGGGAGACCGGGTGGTCGGCGCGCGCGAGGATCTCCGGCCTGGTCTCGGATGCGACCGTCACCCTGGGATTATAGGGTTTGGCGGCGGATTATAGGGTTTGGCGGCGCGATCCGACGCCTCCCGGTTGGAACCCGGGCGCCCCTCGGGCGTATTGTCAGTGGAGTGACTCCAGATTCGCCCTACCGGCAAGTCGGAGTCGCTGGACCAGAGTCGAGGGAGGATCTCGCCATGCAACGAAAAAGCCTCATCGCCGGCGGAGCGCTGGCCCTGACACTCGCGGCGTTGCTCGTCGTGCCGGCCTGGTTGGGCGCCGCCGAGACCGCGGCGCCCGAAACCGCCGGCGATTCCGAGCCCACGCGCGGCTTTCTGGGCGTCGGGCTTCGCGAGTTGACCCCGGAGCTGCAGACCCACTTCGGAGCACCCGAGGGCAGCGGCGTCCTGGTGGCTTCGGTGAGTGACGACAGCCCGGCCGCCGCGGCCGGCATCCGGGTCGGCGACGTCATCACCGCCGTCGACGGTCTGGCGGTCGACTCGACCCGCGACCTGAGCCGCGAGATCCGCCACCGGCCGGGTGACTCGGTCGTCATCGAGCTCTATCGCGACGAGAGGGCGCGGCAGGTCACCGCCACCCTGGGCGAGCGGCAGGCCCGTGCCTGGAGCCACGGCGGACGCTCGCCCGAGGAATGGGCCGAGTTCGCCGAGCGCTGGGAGCGCTGGGGCGAGGAGTTCGGCGACAAGTGGGGCCAGTGGGGCGAGGAGTTCGGCCAGCGCTGGGGGGAGGAGTTTGCCCAGCGTTGGGGCGAGGAGCATGCCGAGCAATGGCAGAGCTGGGCGGAAGATATGGCCGAGCGCGGTGCGGACTTCGAGGAGATGGGCGAAGAGATCGGCCGTACCGTCGAGAAGGCGTTGAGCGAGGTCGACTGGGACGCGATCGGCAAGTCGGTCGAAGAGTCGATGAAGGCGCTCGAAGGTATCGACTGGGAGGGCATGGGCGAGGACATCGAGCGTCGCATGGAAGAGCTCGAGCGGCGGCTGGAAGAGCAGCGCCAGGCCGACGCCGACCGTAACTAGCCGTCCGTAGCGATCGTCGCTGGAACCGGCCCGCCACGCGGCGGGCTGTTTCAGCCGCGGCCGATCTTCAAGCCGATTCCGCGCGGCTGAGGATGTCGATCTCCGACTTGAG
>CALZJC010000215.1:6677-9534 GCA_945787525.1 Thermoanaerobaculia bacterium
AGCCGCTGTCGCTGGGCGTCGTCGAGACCGCCGTCGACCCCCACCTCGACCGCGATCCGGTCGACCCGCCCCTTCTGCGTCTCGCAGTCCTCGCAATCCTCGGCGTGGATCCGCGAGTGGCGCAGACGCACCCGGGTGGCCTCCAGCGGCCAGCCCTTGCGCTCGGCGTACATGCGCATGGTCATCGACTTGCAGGCCCCCAGGCCGGCGAGCAGCAGGTCGTACGGATTCGGTCCGCTGTCGGCCCCCCCCACCGACACCGGCTCGTCGGCCCGCAGCATGTGCGGTCCCGCCTGGATGAGGTTGGCATAGCCGGCCGCGCCGCCCTGGACGAGAACCTCACCCTGCGGCAGCGGCTCGGTCAGCCCCTGCATCGGCACGTAGCGCGCGGCCCAGGCGGCGAGCACGTCGGCGACAAAACGGGAGTCCTCTTCCCGCGCCAGCAACAGGTGGTCGGCGCCGTCGAGCGAGATAAAGCTCTTGGGATGTCTGGCCGCCTTGTAGATCCGCCGCGCGTGATCGATGCTCACGACCTCGTCGACGGGCGAATGAAAGATCAGCAGCGGCAGTCCCAGGTCGTGGATCGAGGCCATCATGCTCTGCTCTTCGAGATCGGCCAGGAGCTGCCGCCGTACCCGCACCGGCCGGCCGCCCAGAACCACCTCGGCCTCGCCGGTCGACTCGAGCTCGGGCGCGATGCCAACCAGCGTGTCGCGCAGGTGCTCGGTATCGCTCGGCGCGCCCAGCGTCGCCACCGCCTTGACCTCCGGGATCCGGCGCGCCGCCGCCAGCACCGCCGAGCCGCCCAGGCTGTGGCCGATCAGGATCTGGGCGCCGCCCCATTCGCCGCGCATCAGGTCGGCGGCCGCCACCAGATCCTCCAGGTTGGAGGAGAAGTTGGTGTCGGCGAAGTCGCCGGCGCTCTCGCCCAGCCCGGTGAAGTCGAAACGGAAGACGGCGACGCCGCGCTCGGCCAGGGCGCGGCTGATGCGCACCACGGCCTTGAGGTCCTTGCCGCAGGTGAAGCAGTGGGCAAACAGGGCGCAGGCGGTGGGCTTGCCGATCGGCATCTCCACCCGCGCCGCCAGCCGGTCGCCGAAGGCGCCCTCGAAGTGCAGCCGAAGTGTGGATGACATCGTGGTTCCTCCTGGTCAGCGCCGCCGCGTCGTGACCGCGGTGGCGTTCTGGCAATCGTATCGGGTCCGTGCCCGTGGCTGTGCGGTGAGCCGTGCGGGGGCCGGCCCGTCGTTCCACGGCTGCGCCATGCTGCTCGGAGGGGACAGGTAACGGGCAGGTAGTGATTCCGGGGAGTACCGGTTCGCGGCAGTATCGCCTTTCGCACGACGAAGAGCCTGCGGTGCTCATGTACCTGTCCCCCCGTGGCGGCCGGTGGCGTCGATGCGGCGAGGTAGCATGGCCAACACCCGCACCATCCTGCCTTTGCCGATGGAAGACACCCTACGCCCCGCGCCGAGTCCGCCGATGCTGCGCGCCGTCGGCGTCGACAAGCGCTTCCCCGGCGGCGTCGAGGCGCTGGCCGGCGCTGCGCTCGAGGTACCCACCGGCGAGACCCTCGCCCTGGTCGGCGAGAGCGGCTCGGGCAAGACGACGCTCTTGCGCACCTTCAACCGCACCGTCGAGCCCGACAGCGGCGAGGTGTCGGTCGATGGCCGGCCGGTGGCGGAATCGGACCCGGTGGAGCTCAGGCGGAGGATCGGCTACGTGCCCCAGAACGGCGGCCTGATCCCCCACTGGACAGTAGGCGACAACGTCGAGCTGGTGCCGCGGCTGCGGCGCTGGCCCGCCAAGCGCCGGCGCCGGCGGGCCGCCGAGATGCTCGACCTGGTCGGGCTCGATCCTGCGGAGTTCCGCAACCGCTACCCGCGCCTGCTGTCGGGCGGCCAGCGCCAGCGGGTGGCCTTGGCGCGGGCTCTGGCAGGTGAGCCGCCGGTGGTGCTGCTGGACGAGCCGTTCGGCGCCCTCGACGCGCTCACCCGGCTGCGGGTGCGTGATGTCTTCAAACGTATCCAGAGCACGATCGCGCTGACCGTCCTGCTGGTCACTCACGACCTCGACGAGGCGTTGGACCTGGCCGATCGGGTGGCAGTGATGAAGGAGGGCCGTGTGCTGCAAAGAGCCGCGCCGGCGGAGCTGCTGGGACAGCCGGCGCATCCCTACGTGGAAGAGCTGTTGGCGCTCCGACGAGGGCGGCGATGATCGGCCTCGGGGCTGTCCGCCGCGCCGCCTCCTGCCTCTCTCCGGTCGCAACGCAGCTCGGCCGCAACCTGGCGGCCTCTCTCGTCGTGCTTCTCTTGCTCACCGCGGGATCGCCGGCAGCGGCCGACCGCATCGTCGTCGGGTCCAAGAACTTCGCCGAGAACCGCCTGCTGGCCGAGATCTTCGCCCAGCTCATCGAGGAGCGCACCGATCTGGTGGTCGAGCGACGGCTGGGGCTGGCTGGCACCCAGGTCTGCTTCGAGGCGCTGCGCAGCGGCGCCATCGACGTCTATCCGGAGTACACCGGCACCGGCCTGGTGAGCCTTCTGGGGAGGCCGCCGGAGAGCGACGCGCGCCGCACGCTGGCCCTGGTTCGGCGCGAGTTCGCTCGCCGCTGGGACCTCCACTGGCTGGCGCCCCTGGGCTTCGAGAACGCCTACGAGATCGCCGTGCCGCGCGCCCTGGCGGAGGCCGAGGGACTGCGGCGCATCTCTGATCTCGTGCCGCTGGCGGGGCGCCTGCGGGCCGGCTTCGGGTACGAGTTCGCCGAGCGCGCCGACGGCCTGCCCGGGCTCGAGTCGGTCTACGGCCTGCGCTTCGCCGAGGTGCGACGGCTGCAGCAGGCGATCAAGTACCAGGC
>CALZJC010000216.1 GCA_945787525.1 Thermoanaerobaculia bacterium
AGATGTGGGTCGCTGGAGCCGAAGACGCCGTCGGCGCCGGGGTAGTGGATGTTCCAGGCGAACTGCTGGCCGACGACCCGCACCACCAGGGGATCGTCCGACGCGTCGTGCGGCGTGACCCAGCGGGCCCAGGCCGGGATGGCGAAGCCGATCAGCAGGATCACCTCGGCCACGACCACGGCGATCTCGATATAGCTCGAAAAGTGCGACTTGACGCCGTGGTAGCTCGCCTTGGGGTTGGCGTTGGCGCGGAAGCGGAAGAGCACGTAGATGAAGTAGAGCCCCCAGCCGACGAACAGCACCGCCATCAGCCAGTGCACGAGACCCGTCATGTAATCGAGCTGGGCACCGTGGGCGGAGCCGTCCACGGGCATCCAGCGTTGTAGGAACTCGGTCATCTAGTGCCTCCTCGCGCAGGTTCGCGTTGTAGGGCGTCGAGACATTCGGGTCGCTGGCCAGGCGCGCGGCCGCAGGCATAGCCAGGTCTATGTCGAGATCGCGCAACGCCGCCAGCGGCGCGAAGGGCCGGCGAACTGTGACGCGAAGTTGGGCGAGGAGGCACTAGAGCAACCCTCCTCGAATCAGTTGCAGGCTGTCACGGTGCTCCTTGAGCTTCTTGGAGCGGTGACGGAAACGCAGGAACAGGGCGATGAACCCGACCTGGACCATGCCGACGAACCCCAGCAGGGCCAGGATCCCGGCGTTCATGCCGTCGGTCATGCTGGAGTCGGCGGCGCCGAAGCAGACGGCGCAGGCTCGCGCCGTCGCCGGCGTGACGGCGACCAGAAGGGCCGCCAGTGATGCGCCCCGAAGCGCCGCCGGCCTCATCGCCCGATCTCCCGGAACTTCCGCATCACCTTGACGCCATAGACCGTCAACACCGCGCCGGTGATGAAGAAGCCGACCCCCAGGCTCAGGTCGCCAATGCCGCCGTCCGCCAGATAGCGATTGACGCCCCAGCCGCCGACCAGCGCCGCCATCACGATGGACAGGGCGACAAAGACCAGATGGAAGATCCTCAGCGACATGATCGGTGCTCGCTAACCCCAGGGGGCCAGGTGGTCCAGGAAGCTGCTCAACGGCACCACCATCAGCACGATGAAGAAGACCACCGTCAGGATCAGGACCGAGTAGATCAGCTTGCGCTCCGAGATCAGGTGCATGAAGAAGCAGGCGACCAGGCTGCCCTTGATGGTGGCGATGAACAGGGCCAGCACGATCGCCGGGCCGATGCTCAGGTGGAGATAGCTGACCCCCACCGTGACGACGGTCAGGGCCGCCAGCGCCACAAAGACCAGGATGTAGCCTCGGGTCTCTTTCTTGATCTCCTCGACGGTATGTCCAGCCATCGTTTTTCTCCGCGCTCGGGCTCGTCAGAGCAGGTAGAGGATCGGGAACAGGAAGATCCAGACCAGGTCCACGAAGTGCCAGTAGAGACCGACGACCTCGATGCGGTTGGTGAACCGCTCGGGCTGGCTCTGCCACATGCGAGAGCCCGTCAGCAGCAGGTAGAGGATCACCACCATGCCGCCCACCACGTGCAGGCCGTGCAGGCCGGTCAGCGTGTAATAGGTGGCGTAGAAGTTGTCGGTCGACGGGTAGAGATGGTGCGAGAACTTGGTGCCGTACTCGATGCCCTTGATCACCATGAAGCCGAGGCCGCACAGGAAGGTCAGCCACAGATACAGCCGATGCTTCCTGAAATCCTTGAGTCGCAAAGACGCCCAGGACATGACCATGGTCACACTGGAGGCGATGAGCACGAAGGTGTTGATGGTGGCCAACGGCACGTTCAGCTTCTCGTAGCCGTGCGGCCAGTAGTCGGCGCCGGTGCGCAGCAGAACCAGGGTCGAGAAGAGCGCCCCGAAGAGCATCACCTCGGAGGCGAGGAACAACCAGATGCCCAGCTTGGCGTTGTACAGCCCGGTATCGGGCCGATCGTCAATGGTGTACGGGATCTCCATCGCCGCTCTCCTCGGTCAGGCCTGCTGGGGTGTGTGCTGGGGCAAGAACTCGACGTCCTCGTCCGGTGGGCTGTACTCGTAGGGTCCACGGACCACGACCGGCACCTGGGGGAAGTTGCCGTGCGCCACCGGCGGCGACGGCGCCGCCGCCCACTCGAGCGTCGTCGCCTGCCAGGGGTTGGCGCCCACCTTCTCGCCGCGGCGCATGCTCCAGAAGAAGTTGAAGATGAAGGGGATCTGGGCCAGCAGCAGCATGTACGCCCCGGCCGACATGAAGGCATTCCAGTGCAGCACTTCCTGGGCGTGGGCGTACTGCTGACCGCCGTCGTAGAGGCGCCGCGACACGCCGGCCAGGCCCTGGATGAACATCGGCATGAAGACGCAGTTGATGGCGATCAGCGACGGCCAGAAATGCAGCTTGCCCAGCGCTTCGCTCATCTTGCGACCGGTGAACTTGGGGAACCAGTAGTAGATGCCGGCGAAGATCGCGAAGATCGTGCCCGGCGCCACCACATAGTGGAAGTGGCCGATCACATAGTAGGTGTCGTGCAGATGGATGTCGGACGGCGCCAGCCCCAGCGGCAGACCGGTGAGCCCACCGATGCCGAACATCGGCAGAAAGGCCAGCGCGAACAGCATCGGCGTGTTGAAGCGGATCGAGCCGCCCCAGAGCGATATCAGGAGCGCCGTCAGGATCACCACCGAGGGCACCGAGATGATCATCGTCGTCGTCTGGAAGAAGGCGCTGATGCTGGTGCCCATGCCGGTCAGGAACATGTGATGGGCCCAGACGATGAAGGACATGAAGCCGAGGAAGATGGTCGCGTAGACCATCGCCTTGTAGCCCCAGAGCGGCTTCCTGGTGTTGTTGGCGATCACCTCGGCGACAATTCCCATGGCCGGCAGGATCAGCACGTAGACCTCGGGGTGGGCGAGGAACCAGAACAGGTGCTGCCAGAGCAGCGGGCTGCCGCCGCCCGCAACGTCGAGCACCTGGCCGCTCACCACCAGGCCGCTGGGCATGAAGAAGCTGGTACCGAGGAGCCGGTCGGCCAGCTGCAGGATGCCGGCGGCCTCGAGCGGCGGGAACGCCAGCAGCAGCAGGAACGACGTCACCAGCTGCGCCCAGCAGAAGAACGGCAGCCGCATGAAGCTCAGGCCCTTGGCGCGCAGCTGGAAGACCGTGGTGATGAAGTTCACCGAGCCGAGCAGCGACGAGGTGATCAGCAGCACCATGCCGAACAGCCACCAGGTCTGACCCTGGGTAGCGATGTTCGACAGCGGCGGATACGACGTCCAGCCCGAGTTGGCGGCGCCGCCGGGAACGAAGAAGCTCATCAACATCACCAGACCGCCCGGTAGATAGCACCAGTAGCTGGCCATGTTGAGCTTGGGAAAGGCCATGTCCGGCGCGCCGATCTGCAGCGGCAGCACATAGTTGCCGAAGGCGCCGACCAGCAGCGGCACCACGGCCAGGAAGACCATGATCGTGCCGTGCATGGCGCCGAGCTGGTTGTAGAACTCCGGCAGGATGATGCCGCCGGGAGCGTTGGCGTCGCTCAGCAGCCGGGCCACCAGGGTGACGAACAGGAAGACCGAAGCGAGCGTGACGACGGCTACCGCGAGACCCCGCACTGCCCCGGTGGCGCGACCGCGAAGCAGGTACACGGCTGCGATGGCCAGGATCAGCAACGCGCCGTAGATGAACAGGCGGCTCATCGACGCCAGGCCTCCCAGCAGGGGCACCGGCTTGCCGGGGAAGGCGAGCTGCCAGCGCATGAGCAGCATCAGACAGAATCCGAACATCAGAAAGAACAGCGCCGTGATGCCGTACTGCAGCCCGATCACCTTGTGGTCCTGAGAGAAGATGTACTTCTTCCAGAACGGCTCCTCGTGGTGACCGTGGTGCTCGGCCACAGCGGCCGGCTGTTTCTCGGGAACGCTCATGCGGGGATCCCTCCTAGGATGCTCGACCCTGCTCTCCGCTCCGGGCGGCGCGCGAGCTCCCCGCGGCACGCACCACGATCCGCCGCGGCGCCCGGTCTCGACCGGGTAGACCCGCAATGGCGGGACGGAAAAAGGACTCGCTACTCACTCGAATATGGGGCCGCCTGCGCGGCTTTGTGCTTAGGACGGGCGGAGTGTACGGCAAAGGCGGGCGGGGCCGCAAGAAACCGTTCGCGGCGCGACCGCCACCGCCCCGGCGGCCGAGCCCGTCAACGATCGTAGCGAGTCGATCGATAGCGCGGCGCCTCGCTCAAAGCATGCGCGGCCAGGTCCGCCCATATCCGGCCGGCCACCTTGCGGCCGCGGCGCTCGAAGTCGGGCCCGACGTCGAGCCGTTCCACCTCGACCTCGGCGCCCGTCTCCCGCATGGCCACCGCGGTCTGCCGCAGGGCATCGACCGGGAACTGGGGCGTGCGCTTCGAGAAGTAGATGTGCACGGGCAGGGGCCGCTCCAATCGATCCACCTCGATCAGCGTGCCCGGCTCTAGGTCGCCGCCGAAGCTGGCCACGGCGGCGAAGTAGTGCGGCTGCAGCAGGCCCATGGACAGGGCAAAGCCACCGCCGACGCCCGTACCGAAGAGGTAGACCCGGCGCGGATCGATCGCCCGCCGGGCCCTGACCCGCTGCACCACGGCGCGCAGGAAGCCGGGACCGTCCTGCGGCACGCGCCAGATACCGGGCCGCTCCGACGAGACGGCCGCTACCACCAGGCCTTCGCGCTCGGCGAGCTCACGCCAGCTGTCCAGGGCATAGCGGGCGCTGCGCCCGGGATCACTCATCACCAGCAGCAGCGGCGAACCGCTCGGCGCCATGGGCGGCACGTAGACGGCGATGTGCCGCATCTCGCCCAGCCAGCGCAGGCGATCCTGCTCGCCGGCCGGTGCGGCCGCTCCGAGCAGAATCAAGACGCCGGCGGCGGTCAGGGCGAGGTCGCGCGCCCTCGAGAGGGCTCCGCTCGCAGGGCTGTTCCTGGTCTCCGACACGTCGGTTCATTCTACTGTCTTGACTTATTAGATTGCTACACGATATATAGAGCCTTGATCTATGAGCATACCCAACCACCTCGAGCTGCAGCTTCTGGCCGTCCTCGACGACCGGCCGCGTCACGGCTACTCGCTGCGCGAAGAGCTGCGCCGCCGCAGCTCCGGCGCCTTCGACCCACTGCCCGGCACGCTCTATCCTCTGCTGCGCCGTCTCGAGTCCGGCGGACTCGTCGCCAGCGACTGGCAGGCGGGTCCGCGCCGCCCCCGTCGGGTCTACCGGCTCACCGCCGCCGGTGGCCGGGAGCTGGACCAGCGCCTACGAGAGTGGGTCGAGTTCGTCGGCGCCATGACGAACGTCATCGGTGGCGGCTGAGCGCATCGGGTGGGTGACCTGCCTGGCAGCCGCACCGCCCAGCCGATGAGCGGCCGGTGTTTTCCGGGGGCATCGGCGTTCCTCCTGGATCTTCCTGGCCAGCCTACTCCACGACCGGCACGCGAGATCGCAACCTCGCCCGGCTCAGATAGTCGTGCCACAGCATACGTGCGGCGACCGCGCGCCAGGGCCGCCAGGCCAGGGCGATCTCCCCCAGCTCCTCGTCGGTGGGCAGGTGCTGCAGCCGCTTGACCCGCTGCGCCGCCTTGGCCAGGGCCAGGTCGCCGCGCGGCCAGACGTCGGGTCGACCGAGGGCCATCAGCAGATAGATGTCGGCCGTCCACCGCCCGACGCCGCGCAATCGGGTGAGTCGCCGGTGGGCGCTCTCATCGTCCATGCGGGCCAGCTCGACGAGCCGCAGACGACCCGCGACGATCTCCGCCGCCAACGACTGGCAATAGCCCGCCTTCTGGCGGCTGAAGCCAACCCGGCGCAGGGTGGCGGCATCCAGCTCGAGAAAAGTACGTGGAGTCAGCCGATCCACCTCGCCGCGCAGGCGCTCGAACGCGGCTCGCGCCGAGGCCAGCGACACCTGCTGCTCCAGGATGATCTTCACCAGGGCCGAGAAGCCTGGCCGCCGCGCCCACAACGGCGGCACGCCGAAGCGCTGTCGCACCGATGCCAGATGGGCATCGCGCCGGGCGAGCTCTTCGACCGCGGTGCCCAGCCGCTGGCGATCGAGCCTCATCTCCCCCTCTCTCGACCCACCGTCTCGAGGAAGCGCACCAGACGAAAGGTCTCGCGGAAGCCCAGCGCTCGATGAGCGGCGATCGCCGCCTCGTTCTCGAGTTCCGTGTCGCTTCCCAGCCGAATTCGCAGCCACTCACTCGACTCGGGGACCGCCAGCTCTCGGATCATCTCGGCAGACACGAGGCAGACCGCCACGGAGGTGAACTCACTGGAGCCGCCTCTTCCGGGTAGGTCCTACCCCTTGAGGTATTCCGGCGATCCGGCCTGAGGTGCGAGGCTCGAAGCGTGCCACAGAGCCGCTTGGGGCGGCACCGCCACACGGGGGACTCGAGTGCTCTCAATCGGAGGCCTGGACATCGAACGGATCGGCCTGTTCCTCGGCCCGCTGATCTTCGTAGGACCTGTCGAGCAGGAGCTCCAGCTCGTCGGCGATGTGCTGCAGGAAGTCGCGCGCCGAGAGGATGCCGACCGGCTTGCCGGGCCTCTTCGCTGACCGTCGCGAGGTCCCTGCTGCAGACCTCACCGATGGGCGTCGTCTGCGGGTCCTTGCCCACCGCCACGACCCGTTTCACGACGTCTCGCTCGGAGAAGATGCCCAACAGATTGCCATCTCCGACCACCAGGAGGGCGCCGATACGGTGCTCGGCCATGCGGCGGGCGCCAGTGGCGACCGACTCCTCCGGCGTCGCGCTGATCACTTTTTTTGACTTCAACCATCGGATCCAAGACATGACGGGAATCGTAGCAGTACCCGAACCCAAAACAGACCCCGAGGCGGAGCTTCGCAGCGCACCGCCCGACACCACCCTGGAACGGCTGCTGATGGGCGACGAAGCCGCCGCCTGCGGCGCGCTCGACGCCGGCATCTCGGCCGCCTACGCCTACCCTGGAACACCTGCCACCGAGGCCTTCGAGGTCGTGCTGCGCCACTCGGCGCGGGCCGGCCGGCCGGTCGCCGCCTGGTCCGTGAACGAGAAGACAGCCTACGAACAGGCCCTGGGCGTCTCGATGGTGGGGCGGCGATCCCTCGTGGTGATGAAGCACGTCGGCCTCAACGTCGCCGCCGATCCGTTCATCAACTCGGCCCTGGTCGCCATCAACGGCGGTCTGGTGGCGGTGGTCGCCGACGACCCCGGGATGCACAGCTCGCAAAACGAGCAGGACAGTCGCTTCTACGCCGACTTTGCCCGCATCCTCTGTCTCGAGCCGCGCGATCACCAGGAGGCGTACGAGATGAGCCGCGCGGCGTTCGATCTCTCCGAGCGCTTCCAGATCCCGGTGCTCCTGCGGCTGGTGACGCGTCTGGCACACAGCCGGTCAGCGGTCGTGACGCTCCCCGGCGAGCCCGAGCGGCCCATCGCCAAGACCACCGATCCGAAGAGCTGGACCCTGCTGCCGGCCAACGCGCGCGGGCTGTGGCGGCGGCTGGTCGAGGTCAACCGGGAGCTGCGCGAATGGAGTGAGGGTTGCTCCTTCAACCGGCTGGAGTGGAGCGACGACGACCGCGGCCTGGGCGTCATCACCACCGGCATCGCCGCCGGCTACTACCAGCAGAACCTGCCCGAGCTGGGTTTCCAACCCTCGCACCTGCACATCGGCGCCTACCCGCTGCCGCAGGCCAAGCTGCGCCAGCTGGCCGCCCGCGTGGGGTGCATCCTGGTCTTGGAAGAGGGCTACCCGTACCTCGAGGAGCGACTGCGCGGCATCCTGCCGACACCGGTGGAGGTCCGGGGCACGCTGTCGGGACATCTGCCCGAGACCGGCGAGCTGACCCCGGAAGCCGTGGGAATCGCACTCGGGCTGGCCAGCCGACCCGGCATCGCCCTCGCCGGGGAACCGCCGCCGCACCGGCCGCCACAGCTCTGTCAGGGCTGTCCCCACCGCGACACCTACGCCGCCCTGGTCGAGGCCCTGCGCGACTACCCGCAGTCGATCGTCAACGCCGACATCGGCTGCTACACCCTCGGCGCGCTGCCGCCCTACTCGGCCATCGAGTCCTGCGTCTGCATGGGGGCCGGGGTCGGCATGGCCAAGGGCGCCTCCGACGCCGGGCTGCGGCCGGCGGTCGCGGTGATCGGCGACAGCACCTTCCTGCACTCGGGCATAACGCCGTTGATCGACGCCGTGAAGGCCGGCACCGACATGACCCTGATCATCCTCGACAACGCGGCGGTCGGCATGACCGGCGCCCAGGACACTGTGCTGCCGTCGACACGGCTCGAGCCGCTGGTCCTCGGGCTCGGGGTCGACCCCGAGCACTGTCGGGTGTTGGACGCCCACCCGCGCAGGGTTCCCGAGATGACCGAAGCTCTCAAGCAGGAGCTCGCCCACCCCGGCCTGTCAGTGGTGATCGCGGTGCGCGAGTGCATCGAGCACGCCCGTCTAGAGAAGGCGCGGGCGAGGAGAGGCCGATGACCGAGGACTTCGTGCTCGCCGGCGTCGGCGGGCAAGGCGTGATCTCCCTCGGCGCACTTCTGGCCGCCGCCGGTCGCAGCGACGGCCTCGAGGTGCAGCTCGCCGAGGTGCACGGCATGGCCCAGCGGGGCGGCGCGGTCCAGGCCGGTCTGCGGCTGTCGGACAAGCCGATCCACGGCGCCCTGATCCCCGAGGGCCGGGCCCGGGGGATCCTCTCCACCGAGCCGCTCGAGGGGCTGCGCTACCTGCGCTACCTGGCGCCTGACGGAGTGCTGGTCACGGCGACCGAGCCCGAGGCGAACATCCCGGACTACCCGCCGATCGAGGAGCTGCATGCCCGCCTCAACGCCCTGCCGCACGCGGTGCTGGTGGACGCGGTGCGGCTGGCGCGGCAGGCCGGCTCGCGGCGGGCGACCAACGTCGTGCTGGCCGGCGCGGCCTCCCCCTATCTGCCGATCCGCTTCGAGACTCTCGAAGCGGAGCTGCATCGCGCCTTCGCCGCCAAGGGCGAGGCGGTGATCGAGATCAACCTCCGGGCCCTGCACGCCGGCCGGGAGGCGGCCGCGTGCCCGGCACTCTGAGCGACACCGCGCGCGCGATCCTGCGGCGGGCCGGCGGTCGTCAGGGCGCCGCCCTGCCCGACAACGAGGCCTTCGACCTGGCCGAGGCGCTCGGCTTCGCGGTGCCTCGACGGCTCTTCGCCCCCGATGCCGCCGCTATCGCCGGCCTCGATCTCGACGCCCTGCCGGGCGACCGGGTCGTCATCAAGGCGGTGGCGCCAGGCCTGGTCCACAAGACCGACGCGGGGGCGGTGGTGGTGGTCGACAGGAACCGCAAGGCGGTCGCCGCGGCCGCCGCCGACATGGCGGCAAGGCTCGGCGGCGACGACGCAGCGGGATTCCTGCTGTGCGAGCTCGTGCCGCACGAGACCGCGCTGGGCGGCGAGCTTCTGCTCAGCCTGCGCTGGAGCGCGGCGCATGGGCCGCTGGTGACCCTGGCGCCCGGCGGCATCCAGGCCGAGCTGCTGGCCGAGCGTCTCGATGGAGGGCGGGCGGCGGCGGTTCTGTCTCCGACCCTGGACTTCGCCGCGCAACTGGGGGTGCTGGATCGTAAGACCCTGCCACAGCTGCTCGAGCGGGGGTTCCGGGGCCGGCCGTCGCCTCTCGGCCCGAACGGTCTGCGCCGGCTGCTCGAAAACGCCCTCCGCCTCGCCGCGGAGCTTCTGCCGGATCCGCTGATGGAGCTGGAGATCAACCCGCTGGCCCTGACCGGCTCGGGGCCGGTCGCTCTCGACGTCCTAGCCCGTCCGACAACCGAGCCCTGCCGGGAAGAGCCGGGACGGCCGCTGCACAAGCTGGATAACCTGCTGCGCCCGAGCTCCATCGCCGTTGTCGGGGTCTCGTCGGGCATGAACCCGGGGCGCATCATCCTGCGCAACGTTCTCGCCTCGGGCTTCGACCCGGCCAATGTCACCGTCGTCAAGCCCGGCACGAACAGGCTGGACGGCGTCCGCTGCGTCCCGGAGATCGCCGCCCTGCCCGGCAGGGTCGACCTGCTGGTCGTCGCGCTGGAGGCGGCCCGCATCCCCGGGCTGGTCGATGACGTGCTGGCCGGCCAGTCGGCCGAGAGCCTGATCCTCATCCCGGGCGGACTGGGCGAGCGCTCCGGCTCGGAGCCTGCGGCTGAACGTCTGCGCGTGTCGCTGGCGGCCGCCCGCCGGACCCCCTGGGGTGGTCCGCTGATCAACGGCGGCAACTGCCTCGGAGTGCGTTCGCTGCCGGGCCGCTACGACACCACCTTCATCCCCGACGAGAAGCTGCCCCGCCCGCGCACCGCCGAGACGCCCCTGGCAGTGATCTCCCAGAGCGGCGCTTTCGCCGTCTCCCGCGCCAGCCGGCTGACGAGCCTCAACCCGCGCTACCTGATCTCGGTCGGCAACCAGCTCGACCTCACCGTCGGCGACTATCTGAGCCACCTGGACGGCGCGCCCGATCTCGACGTCTACGCCTGCTACGTCGAGGGCTTCAGGCCGCTCGACGGACGCAGATGGCTGGCGGCGGCGGCTTCGATAGCCGCCCGCGGCGGCAGCGTGGTGCTCTACCAGGCGGGTAGAACCCGAGCCGGCGCCGCGGCGGCGGCCTCGCACACCGCATCGATGGCCGGCGGCTGGCAGGCGACGCGAGAGCTGGCCGAAGCGGCCGGCGCTCTGGTCGCCGACGAGTTGGCGGACTTCGAGGATCTGACGCGCCTCTCCTGCCTGCTCCACGGCCGCCGGCTCGGCCCGCGTCTGGGGGCTCTGTCCAACGCCGGCTTCGAGTGCGTGGCGGCGGCGGACTCCGCTGGCAGCTTCGAGCTGGCCGAGCTCTCGGCGACGACCAACGAGAGGCTCGACGGCCTCTTCCGGCGCTTGCGGCTCGACGCCGTGGTGGGCGCGCGCAACCCTCTCGACGTCACGCCGATCGCCGATGACGCCGCGTTTGCCGCGGCCGCCGAGCTGGTCATTGGAGACCCCTCGGTCGACGTCGCCCTGGTCGGCTGTGTGCCGCTGACCGGCGCTCTCCGGACTCTGCCCGCGGCCGGCGAGGACGGGCTGGCCGGCGCCGAGTCCGTCGCCTCCCGGCTGGGCCGGCTCTGGGCCGACACCGACAAGGCCTGGGTGGCGGTGGTAGACGCCGGGCCGCTCTACGACGCGTTCGCCTACCGCCTCGAGGAGCTGGGCATCCCGACCTTCCGCAGCGCCGACCGCGCCCTGCGGCTTCTCGACCTCTACACCCGCCATCGTCAGCTGGTGAGACAGCTGGCCGGCGCATCTCCGCGGCGCACGGCGGAGTCCACCGTCTAGACCAATCGGTGAGAAGGTCGGGCTAGAACGAGTAGGTCAGCGACGTCTGCGCTCGCAGGCTGGAGCCGTCCACCAAGCCCAGATAGTCGGTCTGCCAGCTGGACAGCTCGCCGCCGACCTCGAGCCCCGCCCACAGCTCCCAGACGGCGTTGGCCCAGACGGCGAAGTTGCGCGCCCGGGCGCCCGACGGCAGGTTCTCGTCGTCCGGGTCGTCCAACCCGGCCCCGACGCCGATCTCCAGACCGGAGCGAGGCTTGAACGCCAGCGCCGCCCAGCCTCCCGAGGCGGTGATCGCCTCACCCTGAGCGAAGTTGACGCCCTGTCCGATGCCGCCGAAGTAGTCGTCCAGGTTCTCACCGCTCCAGGCCTCGGCCTTCAGCGAGAGGCGCGCCGAAAGACGTAACGCCAAGTCGAGGTTGACCGACCAGGAGTCGACTTTGAGTTGGGGATCCTCGCGCGCCTCTCTCAGGTTCTCGCTGCCCCAGTGACCGGAAAGGCCCAGCTCGCCTGTCGCCCAGCGCCGGGCGGCGCGGACCTGCACCGTCGGCACTCCCGAGTCGGCGCCCGAGTCACCCGGCTCCGCGCTCCCGAAGTCGTCGCCGATGGTGCGCGACAGGGCCGCCGCCAGCACGACCGCCCCGCTATCGCTGAGCTTCACGTTGCGGGTGAGGCGCACCTGCGGCCGGCGGTAGCCGATGTTGCCGGCCCACCAGGCCACCGTGTAGTTGAGCGTCGACGGCACGAGGGGCGAGACCACATCACTCGTCTGGCCGGCTATGAGGCTCAGCTCCCTCTGCGGCCACTCGAGCTGCACGTATGCGTGGCGCAGCTGCAGGCTGTTCTTGTTCTCCGCCCCGCCGCCGTAGAAGTCGCTCTCGATGCGCGCGGTCAACCGCAGGGTGCCACGATCAGGCGCCACCACGCGCAGGCCGAAGCGCGTCTGGCGCGCGGTCAGATTGACGTGGGAGTGCTCGTTGATGAGCGACGGCGACGCGGCCCAGCGGGCGAAGTTGCCCGAATCGATCAGCGACTCGTCCCAGGAGGCGTCCAGCTTGATGTAGCCGTACCACTCCAGGGTGGGTCTTGCTTTCTTCTCGGCTGCGCCCTCATCGCCCTCTTTCGTGGCCGCTTGCTCTTCGGCCAACACCGGTGTTGCCAGGGTGATGAGCAGCGCCGCCAGCAGGCGACGGGCTCTCGGCATCGGGTTCCCTCCGCGGCCTCGGGCGGCCGCATCACCCGGCTAGTTGACAGGGCCCGGCCACCGCGGAGAACGCCTTGCAGGGTGGCGCCACGGCTCCCGACGGGGTGGTAACGACCCTCCCCCCCACGGGTGGGGGTCGGTCACACGCCGAGCTCTTCACGCCCGCGCTCGGGCAGCTCAATCCGCCGCGGCAGCAGGTCATGACGCGCTGCCGCCGTCCAGCTCCCCCAACCGGCGGACCAGCTTGGTGATGATCGCCTTGTAGGACAGGACCCCCCGGCCATAGGCCAGCTTCTCCCAGGTGGTAACGGCGATATAGAGCAGCGCCACCGCCAGCACCACCGGTAGCGACCTCGAGACCCAGCCCACGGCGATCAGCAGGGCGGCAAAGACGGCCGCCGCGACAAGCGCCTGGCGCATCCGCCGGCGGGTCAGCTCGGCGTCGGTGCACCGTTTGAGGATGCGGCTCTCGGTCTCAGTCAGTCCCAGCTTGCGGATGTCCATCGCCCGATCCTAGCCTGAGCTTCTCACCGATCGTCGTAGCGAAACGTCGTAGCTGCCTGAAGATGCGAGGCTTGCGACCGAGGGCACCGCAAGCGTGCTCGAAGCACGCTGAGGATGC
>CALZJC010000217.1:0-9463 GCA_945787525.1 Thermoanaerobaculia bacterium
GTGCTTCGAGCACGCTTGCGGTGCCCTCGGTCGCAAGTCTTGCATCTTCAGACAGCTACGACGTTTCGCTGCGACGATCGGTGAGAAGGGCAGGCTAGAGATTCTGCGCGGTCTTCTTGAGCGTTGCTACGGTTTCCTGGATCGTGCCCAGCGGTCGCTTCTCCTCCTCCTCCAGGACGGCCAGGAAGGCCGGTTTGACCTTCTCGGGGTCGGGCCGTTTCTCACCCAGCACCACGCCGACGAGGCGCTCGGCGGCGTCCAGGCGGCCCCAGAGGTAGTCGTTCTCGCGGTAACGGCGCTTGAAGAAGGCCGCGAAGTGACCCTTGCCGATCCCCTTGACCTTGGCCGCGGTGCGGCCCTTTGACAGGTCGCCGGGGTCGAGCAGGATCGCGTCCTCGGGGCTCAGCCGCATGACCTCGATCTGGTCCAGCTCGCCGCCCTCGCTGAGCGCCTGGAGCGGGTAGATCAGGGCGTCCCAGAAGGGGAAGCCGAGGTAGCGCATCAGCACCTCTCTGCGGGCCTCCGGCGGCCAGGTCGCGGTGACTTTGTGGAACTTCTGGAAGAGCTCGGCGCGGACGCGGGCGCGCTTCTCCGTCAGGTGCCGCCGCAAGCCGTCCAGGAGGGTGTCGAGCTGACTGCGGCGCGGGGCGTCGTCGAGGAACCTGGCGGCGCACTCCTCGAGAGTCTCCTGGGCGAAGTCGAACCGGGGGTTGGGGAAGATCTGCTCGAGGGTGCCCTTCGTTCCGTTCGGCAGGGAGCGGCCCCAGATCAGGTCCTGCACCTCGCTCAGCTCCTGGTTGAGGGCCCTCTTGGCGTCGTCGAGGTTCTGGCGCGTCAGCTGGTCCGAGAGACCCGAGTAGAGCCGATTGACGCCCTGGATCACGAACTGGATCCGGCGCCGCGTGTAGCCCAGGTCGAAGCTGTCGAGCAGCTCCTGTTGCGCGGCGCGCTTGGCGCCGCCGTCGGCCGTCGAGCCCAGCAGGCCTCGAGACTCCGCCCAGCAGCTGATGATGCAACGCACCCAGGTGTTGGCGTTGCTCTCCTCGGGGAAGTCGCGCAGGTAGGAGATCCCCCAGGCGAACTGGTCGATCACCGAGTGGACGCGCAGCAGATGGTGCGCCAGCTCGGTCTGGCCGAGGAGCTCCGGCACCCGCTGCTGGATCTTCCGCCGAGTCTCGGCGATCTGTTCGAGCGGCGCGTCGAGGCTGAAGGCACCCACTTCGTCGAGCAGCTCGAGCACGTCCTCGCGGCAATCGCCGACGATCTCGTTGACTCGCCGCACGCAGCTGTTGTGCCGGTCCACCGCCAGGATGTCGTCGAGGATCGGCTCGTAGCTGGCGATCGGCGACAGGCCCCCCCAGGCGGTCTTGATCAGGGAGGGCTCGGGCGCGTCGGCGGCGGG
The DNA here is from genome assembly GCA_945787525.1 of Thermoanaerobaculia bacterium. GTDB lineage: Bacteria > Acidobacteriota > Thermoanaerobaculia > Multivoradales > JAHEKO01 > CALZJC01. The sequence goes on from CALZJC010000217.1 coordinate 1,403, forward strand.
TGGCTTGTAGGTCGGGTCGGGCTCGAGGTAGATCAGACGCCGGTCCACCTCCACCTCCGCGGGCTTTTCGGCGATCGCTCGCACCGTGTGGCCGAAAGGCTTGTTGTCCAGCACGCCGCCATCCACAAAGAAGGTGTCGGCGAGCCCCTGCCCGCCGAGCTGATACTCGCGAAAGAACTCGTTCTCATAAACCTGTTGCCGCGTCGCCGGGACTCCGAGGACCGTCTCCAGGTGCTCGAACGCCACCGGCGGGAAGGCGCCCGGGAAGGACGACGTGGCTCGCGCGGCGAGGGCCAGCATCCCGTTGTAGTCGCGCCCGAACTGCCCCTTGCCATGCCGGAACCGGAAGATGTGGCGGTGGCGCTTCTCCTGCACCGCCGGCGGGTCGGCGATGACGACGTTGCGGGTGTAGCCGTGGAAGTCGGTGGTGGTGACGAAGAGCTCCAGGTCCTGACCGTCGGGCACCAGGCTGGCGGCGTTCTCGAGGCCGGGGACGGCGGCCGTCGGGCGCTCCGATTCGTCGATCTGGCCAAACGCGTCGCCCAGCCAGCGCAGCATCCGGTTGCCGCGCAGCGGCGGCCTGGTCTTGACCTTGGGCAGTATCGCACCGCCGACGATGCCCAGCAGCTTGCCGGTCTTGGTGAAGAACCCGCCCGCCAGCTGCTTGATGTCTCCCTTCGAGAACCACAGCTCGGTCAAGGGCTCCGAGATGGCTTTGGCCAGGATGACGCCGTTGATGCCGCCGGCGGAGGTGCCCGACACGACGTCGACGACCACGCTGGTGCGCACCTTGTCGCTCTCCTCGGCCAGCTTGAGCACGTCCCAGTAGGCGCCCTCGCTGCTGGCAGCCGGGAATGGGTTGGGGCCGGTCGGACTCTCCTCGTACGCCCGCGAGGCGATGACCAGCTTGTGGATCTCCTTGATCAGGCCGTGCATGTAGATGGCCAGCGACACTCCGCCGTAGCACACGAGGCCCAGGCGCAGCTCCTTGAAGCTCGGGGTTTCCGTCCCATTCGCCATGAATCGGCTCCTTCCGATGTTGAGAAGTATCCTTAGACTACCCGGTATCCCGTATCGGGGCCACGCCGGCGATGCGCGGCCGCCTGGCCATCGCGGACGGCGCGCCGGGTCGGGGTGGAACGAGCCGCGAGTCGCGATACCACCGCGGGCCGGCCCGGCCGAAAGCGCTTACCAGGGTGAGAGGGCCCGCTGGAGGAGGGCGAAGATGATCGAACTTCAAGACGTCGTCAAGGCGTACGACGGAAGAAGCCGGGTCGTGGCTCTCGACGCGGTCTCGTTCTCCATCGAGCGAGGCGAGATGGTGGCCGTGATGGGGCAGTCGGGGTCCGGCAAATCGACGCTGCTCAACCTGCTGGGCGGCCTCGATCGACCGACGAGCGGCTCGGTCCGGGTCGACGGCACCGAGCTGACCGGTCTCGACGACGATGGGCTGACTCGCCTGCGCCGCGACAAGATCGGCTTCGTCTTTCAGTTTTTCAACCTCCTGCCGACGCCAACGTGGCCCTTCCGTTGCGGTTGCGCCGAGTGCCAGCGGCCGAGGCCAACGAGCGGAGCGCGCAGATGCTCGAGCTGGTCGGCCTCGAGCGGCGTCTCGGCCACCTGCCGGATGAGCTCTCCGGAGGTGAGTGCCAGAGAGTGGCGATCGCCCGCGCCCTGGTGATGAATCCCAAGGTGCTGCTGGCGGACGAGCCCACCGGCAACCTCGATTCGAAAACCGGATCCGCGATTCTCGAGCTGTTGCAGAAGCTCAATCGGGAGCTCTCGTCCACCCTCGTCATGGTGACTCACGACGCCACCGCCGCGGCTCACTGCGATCGCATCCTGCGGCTGCGCGACGGGCGGCTGGAGGCGGACGAACGGACGGCTGCCGCCACCGGAGAGGAAGGGCTGCGATGACCCTCTTTCTGCTCCGCGGCGTGAGCTGGCCCTACTTCCGCCGCTACTGGGTGATCAGCCTGCTGACGGCGGCGGGTGTCGCCCTGGGAGTCGGCGTCTACATCGCCATCGAGCTGTCGTCGACGTCGCTCCGGGTGTCGATGCGCCAGACGGTGAATCGCATCGCCGGCAGTACGCAGCTGGAGGTGACGGCCGGCGAGGCCGGGGTCCCCGAGGAGCGGCTCGAGGTCGTCCGGGCCGTCGACGGGGTGGCCTCGGCCCAGCCGATGGTCGAGGCCGCGGTCCGACCGGTGGAGCTCGAGGAGTCGTCGCTCATGGTCCTGGGGATCGACTTCCTCGGCGACCGGGGGGTGCGCGAGTGGGAGTTCAGTGACGAGGAGGTGCTCGACGATCCGCTGCTGTTTCTGGCGCAGCCCGATTCGATCTGCCTCACCAGGGAGTTCGCCGCCCGTCACGGCCTCGAGATGGAAGACGCCATCGTGCTCGAGACCGGCCACGGTCTCAAGTCGTTCACGGTGCGCGGCCTGATCGAGGCCACCGGACCGGCGACGGCGTTCGGCGGCAACATCGCGGTGATGGATCTCTACGCCGCGCAGTACATGTTCACCCGCGGCACGCAGCTGGATCGGATCGACGTGGTGCTGGAGCCCGGCGTCGACCTCGCCGAGGCGCGCGAACGGCTCCTGGCCACGCTGGGCACGGGCTACGAGGTCGAGACCCCGGCCCGGCGCGGCGCCCAGATGGAGGCCTCGGTCCGGGCCTTCGCCGCCAACATGAGCTTGAGCTCCTGGCAGGCTACGTTCATCGCCATCTTCCTGATCTTCAACGTCTTCGCGGTGGCGGCGACGCGGCGACGACGCGAGATCGGCATCCTGCGCTCTCTGGGCGTGACGCGCCGTCAGATCCAGCGGCTGTTTCTCACCGAGGGAGCGCTGGTCGGCTGCCTCGGCACGCTGTTGGGTCTGGGGGCGGGGCTGCTGCTGGCCAACGCGGTCACCGCATTCACCATCCAGCTGACGACCATCGCCTACGGGCAGACGCACGGTGCGCCCGTGCTGGTCGTCGAGCCCCGCGTCCTGGTGAGCGGGGCCCTGCTGGGAATCCTGAGCGCCGTGGCCGCGGCCTACTTTCCCGCCCGTCGCGCGGCGCGGCTCGACCCGGTGGAGGCCCTGGCGGTGGGACGGTTCCGCAGCGCCGGCGCGGCGCACCACCGGGCCCGGCGCTGGGCGGGAATCGGCTGCGCCGCGCTCGCAGCTGTGGGGGTCTTCGCGCTGGCGCCGCGCGGACTTCCGGGCACCATTGTCACGCTGGGGCTGATCAACCTGGCCGCCATCTTCATGGCACCGTGGCTGATCGGGCCCATCGTCCGCCTGCTGAGGCCGCCGCTCGGGTGGGCGTTCGGCGTCGAGGGACGGCTGGCGGCCGAGTCGTTGATCCAGGCGCCGCAGCGGACCTCGGCGACCGCCCTCGCCCTGATGCTGGCCGTCGGCTACGTGATCAACCTCGGAGGCCTGGTCGCCGCGTATCGCGGTTCATATGCCACCTGGCTCGACGGAGTGCTCAACGCCGACTTCTACATCCAGCCGACGGAGAGGTTCGTCTCCCAGTCCTACCGCATCCCTCCCGAGTTTGTCGATCAAGTGGCCCAGGTCGCGGGTGTACGCTGGGTCGAGCCCTACCGCGCCGTGCGGCTCGACTACCAGGGGAGCCGACCCATGCTGCTCAGCCTGCCGCTGGAGCTGACCCACCAGCGGCTCGAGTTGCCGATCCTCAAAGGCGACCTGCGGGAGTACCACGAGAAATCGGAGCGCGGCGAAGGAGTCTCGGTATCGGACAATTTCGAGCGCCTCTACGGCGTCGGGGTGGGCGACACGCTGACGCTGCCCTCTCCGACCGGCAATGTGTCGCTGCCGGTCATCGCCGTCATGCGGGACTACAGCTCGGATCAGGGCACGATCTGGATGGATCGCCGCCTCTACGTCGAGCGCTGGAAGGACGAGAGCATCGACCTTCTGGACGTCATGCTCGAGCCCGGGGTCGACAAGGACGCCGTGGCCGCGGCGATCCGCCAGCGACTCGCTCCGAGCACGACCCGCCTGTTCATTCTGGAGGCCGGCGACCTCAAGGAGGTCATCAATCGTGTCCTGGATCAGTTCTTCGGCCTCCTGTACATCCAACTCGCCATCGCTCTGCTGGTCGCGGTGATGGGCGTGGCCAATACCCTGGTCATCTCGGTCGCCGAGAGGCGCCGGGAGCTGGGTATCCTGAAGGCCCTGGGGACCGAGCGGCGCCAGGTCGTGCGGCTGATCGTCGCCGAGGCCCTGGCGATCACCGCCGTCGGAGGGGTGTTGGGCTATCTGGTCGGCGCGTATCTGATCCGGTTCTCGGGCACCGCTCTGACCGCCAGCATCAGCGGCTGGACGCTGGGCTACGTCTTCCCCTGGGGCATCGCCGCCAGCCTCATCCTCTTGCTGGCGCTGGTGACGGTGGCGGCGGCGCTCTATCCGGCTCGCCTGGCGCTGCGCGTCTCGCCCGCCGAGGCTCTGGTGTACGAATGAAGGGGAAGCCATGAGACGTACTTCCTTGGCCATCGTCGGCTTGTTCTGGTGGGCGCTGGCCGCAGCACCGCTGGCGCTCGGAGGCCCGGCGCCCGCCGGCGCCGAGCGGCTCGCCGGGCGCCGCCTGATGGAGATGCTCGACGAGCATCAGCGAACCGCGGACCAATACGCCGAAGGACTCGTCAGCGTCGAGGCCAAGGGGCTGGTGCAGTTTCTCGAGCCCGCCGAGGTCCGCGGGGTCGGGCTGCTGACCATCGGACACGGCGAGCGGCCCGACGAGCAGTGGTTCTACACCCCGGCGATCGATCGGCACCGGCGGATCGCGCGGGTGGAGAAATCGACCCGCTTTCTGGGCACCCACTTCACCTACGAGGACATGCAGCCACGGGACATCGACGACCAGGAATACCGGCGGCTGGACGACGCCGAGCTGGACGGAGCCGTCTGCTACCGGATCGAGGCGCGCCCCCGGCCGAAGACGGAATCGCAGTACTCACGGATGGTCTATTGGGTTGCCCGAGAGCCGCTGGTGATCGTGCGCTCCGAAGGCTGGGTCGACGGCAAGCTCCGTCGCACGTTCCACGGCTCGGAGGTGAGAGCCGTCGACGGCATCGTGACGCCCCACCGATGGGTCGTCGAGGACACGCTTCGCAAGGGCCGAACCACGCTGACGCTGCGCAACGTGCGCCATCGCCTGGGTCTCGGCGAGGAGCTGTTCGCCCGCGAAGCGATGCGGGTGCTCCACGCTCCGCCGTAGAAGGCAGGGCGGGGAGTGGGGGAGTGGGATCTTGGCAAAACCCGATTCAATCCTGGGCCCTGGAGGAACCGGCCGATTTCGCCGCTGCTGGTGGCCTGTCGTTCTCTTGTTGATCGGCCTCTGCCCGCCGGCCGGGGCCACCGACACGGTCGTCGCCATCGACCTGGTCGGGGACGTGTTCTCGCACGGGGACCCGTCCGCTCAGGGGTGGCTGCGGGTCGCTCCGCGGATGACCCGGTCCCTGTCGCCGCGGGTCGTCCTGATGGTGGCGCCGGTGCTCGAGGCGGAGACCCACGGCGACCTCGATCGGTCGCGGCTCTACGACGATGACGATCGCGCTCTCAGCCGCGCGCCGCTGCGCTTCGACCGGCTCTCGGTTCGCTTCGACCTGGGTGCGGTCAAGCTCGAGGTGGGCAAGCAGCCGCTGACCTGGGGACGCACGGACGCCATCAACCCGACGGACAACCTGACGCCGCGCGACTGGACCGACCCCCTACGCGAGGTCCGCCTGTCACCGTGGGCGGTTCGCGTCAACGTCGAGCGGCGGCGCTGGGAAGGGGAGCTGGCCCTGGTGCCGCGCTACGCGCCATCACGGCTGCCTGCCTTCGGGGATCGCTGGGCCTTGGTCGAGCCGCAACCCTTTCCCATCCCGGCCTTCCCTCTCGCCGGCCCGCCGGAGCTGGAAACCCGGCTCGACTTCGCCGACCCCCGATTCCCCAGCACCACGCTCGACAACCTCCAGGCCGGTGCGCGATTGGGCCGGCGAGGCGTCCGCGGCGAGTGGGCCCTGTCCTACTACCGGGGCTTCGACGACGCGCCGCACTTCGATCTCTTCCCGGGCGCTCTGGATCCGGCCATGGCGACCCTGCCGGTCACCGTTCGGCCGCGCTTCCCCCGCCTCGAGGTCGCCGGTGCGGACGGCGTCTTGTTGGCCGGTGCCTGGGCGCTGCGCTGCGAGGCCGGGCACTTCCGGTTTCCAGAGGGTCTGGACGAGGACTTCGTGCTCTACGAGCTGGACGCCGAGTGGACCCGGGGAAGCCTGCGGTTCGTGGCCGGCTATGCGGACGTCTCCGGCGCCGGGGAGCTCGGCGCCCTCGGAGTCCCGGGTGGTGACCCCCCGCCCGCCGAAGGCACGTCCGGTGCCGCCTCCCTCGATCTGGCCTTCCTTCCGGTCGCGTTCTTGCACCTGGGGCGCTCGCTGCCGACCGAGTGGGAGGCGAGTCTCGAGATCCTGATCGGCACCGAGGACCACGACAGCCTGGTGCAGATCTCCGGCTCGTGGCCGGTCATCGACTCTCTGCGCCTGGGCGGCGAGATCGACCTGGTCAGCGGGCCAGCCGGGTCGTTCTTCGGTTCCTGGCGCGACAACGACCGGCTGCGGCTTCTTGCCAAGTTCTCCTTCTGATGCGCCGCCGGGGGAGCGCCAACGAGACTTCCGCTTCTCCCTCCGATCTGCTAGCTTGGATTCAAGGGTCGGTGTGACAGAGGGAGGCGCCCGGTCAGGGGACGGACTGGAGCGAGTTTGGCGAGCTTCGAGCTGCTGGGTCGTGCGCGTCGCGTCGCGGCTCGGCCGAGCTGCAGGCCGCCTTCAATCCGATAGGAGGCACGAATGGCGACAAAGATCCGCTATGCAAAGGGCCCGTTGGTCTACCTCTACGATCGAGCGAACCTGACGAGCAAGAAACGGGAGCTGCTCTGGGGCGACTGGCTCCGGATCGGCAACGACATCGACGGCGAGTGGTCGGAGGTCAAGTGGGGCCAGGACACCTTCGCCATCAAGAAGAAGGACTACCAGGAAGAGCGGGTGCTGGAGATGATCTTCCTCGACGTGGGCCAGGGCGACGGCTGCATCCTGACCACCCCGCAGACCGGCGCCAAGGAGAGGATCATGATCATCGACGCCGGCGTCGGCGACAACATGGAGCGCTTTCTCAACTGGCGCTTCAGGGACTTCAAGAAGAAGTTCAAGTTCCACGCCGCGGTCGTAACGCACCCGGACACCGACCACTATCGCGGCTTCCAGAGGATCTTCGACAACGAGCAGATCTCGTTCGCCAACGTCTACCACAACGGTTTGATGGAACGGACCGGCGCCGATCTATTGGGCCCGGTCACCGACGGCTTTCTGACCGACTTCAAGGCCAGCAAGACCGCCGCCCGGACTCTCTACGCCGACCCGGCGGTACGGGGCGGCAAGTACTACCCGAAGCTGATCTTCACGGCGCTCCAGAGCGACCGGTTCGACGACGTCTCGATGCTTTCGACCTTTCACGGCCAGAAGGAGGGCGGCCGCACCTGGATGCCCGGGTTCGCCCCATCGGACAATGCGGAGCTGACGATCGAGGTTCTCGGCCCGGTGGTCGAGACGGCGCCGAACGGCCAGCGGGGTCTGCGGGCGTTGGGCCGGAAGGTGACCTCGACCTCGATGGATGACGGCAAGACCAAGAACGGCCACTCGGTCCTGCTGCGGCTCGAGTATCGGGAGTTCTCGGTGCTCTTCGGGGGCGATCTCAACGCCCCCGCCGAGCATCTGCTGATGCGCCACTACGGCAACGACGGTCAGGCGCCGACCACCATCGCCGAGACCGGCGAGATGATCGAGAAGGCGCGTCGGAGGTTCGGGGTCGACCTGATGAAGTCATGCCACCACGGCTCGTCGGACGTCACGGACGAGTTTCTCGAGGCGACCCGGCCGGCCGTCTTCGTGGTCTCGTCGGGCGACGAGGAGAGCCACGTGCATCCGCGCCCGGATCTGCTCGGCCTGCTCGGCAAGAAGGGGCGCGGGCCCAGGCCGCTGGTGCTCTGCACCGAGCTTCTGCGCTCGACCCG
>CALZJC010000217.1:9508-12880 GCA_945787525.1 Thermoanaerobaculia bacterium
AGCTGGAAGCGGAGCGCGACGAGATCCTCGATCAGCTCTTCAAGCGCAATGTCGGCGTCTACGGGGCGATCAACCTGCGCACGGACGGCCGCAGCGCCGTGATCGCCTTCCGCAACGAGAAGCCCAAGGGCGTCAAGCGCTGGTTCGTCTACGAGCTCGAGAAGGACTCTGACGGCGTCATGCAGGTCAAGGAGAAGGACGGGCACTGATCCGCGGCACCCGGCAAGGCATCCAGGCCAACTGAGCTCGAAGTGAAGCAGGTCACTGCCTTCGCCTTGCCCCTTGGCGCAGACTGAGTAGCGGTTCGGCGCTGGAGGAGAGAAAGGCGTGACGATGCCCATGCCCACACTGCCGGGAATCCCCGAGCAGATCGCCCGCTACAAGCTGCTTTCCGAGCTCGGGCGGGGGTCGATGGGACACGTCTACCTGGCCCTCGACCCCAACATCGACCGCAAGGTGGCGATCAAGATCTTTCTGCCGCTGCTCAAGGTGGGCGTCGCCGAGCAGTGGGAGCTGCGGCAGCGTTTCATCTTCGAGGCGCGCGCCGCGGGGCAGTTGAAGCACCCGGGGATCGTGACCATCTTCGACGCCGACACCGATCCCGACACGGGCCTTTCCTACCTCGCCATGGAATGGGTCAACGGCCCGTCGCTGGACGATCTGATCCGGGAGTCCGGGCCGCTCGAGATCGAGCGCAGCATGACCATCGTCGAGCAGGTGGCGCTGGCGCTCGACGTCGCCCATCGTCAGGGCCTCGTCCACCGCGACATCAAGCCGGCCAATATCCTCCTGGAGGCCGATGGGCGGGCCAAGGTGACCGATTTCGGCATCGCCAAGCTGGCGTCGATGTCGATCACCACGACCGGCTGGATCCCCGGCTCCCCCTTCTACATGTCGCCCGAGCAGATCCGCAACGAGGGCATCGATCAGCGCTCGGACCTGTACGCGCTGGGCGTCGTGCTCTACCAGTGTCTGACCGGCGCGCTGCCCTTCGAAGCCGAATCGCTGGCGGCGTTGACCCACATGATCCTCGAGATCGATCCGCGGCCGGTGCGGTCCAGCCGTCCGGCGGTGACGGCCGACCTGGCGGCGGTCATCGACAAGGCACTGGCCAAGTCGCCCGACGAGCGCTTCGAGAGCGGTCGAGAGTTCGCGCGGGCATTGCAGCTGGCGAAGGCCGGCAAGTTCAAGCCGGCCCCGAGTAGCACGGCCGCTCTCGCAGCCAAGCGAGAGGTCGCGGATCTCGGCGCGGGCACCGGCACCCGGACGATCGGTCTCTCCGCGGTGGGGCTCGGAAACAACGAGCTACTGGCCCCTGGTGGCCCGCCACCAGCCGGCCAATCACTGCCCCTCGAGGAGGAGCCGCCTCCAATCCCCACGGCGCTGGACGAGGAGCCGCTGCCGCTCGGCAGCCCGGAGAGGCCGGCACCGGCCCGTTTCCGCCGCGTTGCGCTGGCGCTGGGCATCGCCCTCGCCCTGCTGGCCGCCTGGAGCCTGCGCCCGGTGAAATCGGAGCCGACGACCGACCCGCCGGCGGTGGCGCGGCTGTTCTCCGCGGCACCCCGGTTCGCCGCTGATGCGCCACCGTCCGACACCGCGATCGAGCTGCTCGGCGAGCCCGACCAGCTCGCGGAGCCCGAGCCGCCAGCCGCGATGCCGCCGGCTGCCGCCAGCGGCCTTTCGCCGTCGCCGGCCACGAGCCGAGCCGTGACACCGTCGGTGGACCCGACTCGCTCGCGGCCGGAAGCAGCTGCCGCGGGACCGGCGAGCGAGGCCGAGACCAAGCCGACGGTCACCGAGACCGCGTCGGTGCCGCGACCGGCACCGGCGGTGCAGGCGACCAGCACGCTCGAGATCGTCTATCGCAATCGGCTCAAGAACGCCGCGCTCTCCGTCTATGTGGACGGCCGGCGGCAGTACACCGGAAAGGTAGCGACGCCGCAGGGCTTCTTCAATCGGACCGTGGGCAAGAACGCCTGGACCTCGCTGGAGCTGACGCCGGGCAGGCACGTCATCGACGTCCGGATCAGGGGGGCCGAGGGCAAGCTGGACCTGGTGCGACGAGCGACCGCGAGGTTCCAGGATGGCCGCACCCACCGGCTGCGGGTAGTCGTGACGCCCCTCAAGAAGCTCAAGCTGCACTGGAAGGACTCGCCTAGTGGATGACGAGCTCTGCCCGAGCTGTGGCTGGGTGCGGGGCGCCAGCCTGACCGCCTGCCCGGCCTGCGGCGCGCCGCTGGCCAAGCAGCGGAGCTCCGGCTTCGACACGGTCTTCTTTCCCGAGGCTGCGACCTCGGAGTCGACCGGTGCAGCCGCCCCCCTGACCTCCGGCACGAGCCTCGTCCACGTGGACGAGGCCGCCTCCGAGCCCGCCAACCTCAAGCTCAAGCTCAAGCCGCTCCTGATCCGCCGGGGCGGCTCCCACAGCGGCCAGCGGCTGGACGTGTCCTGCCCGACGACGACGGTCGGCCGCAACGGTGGCGAGATCAGCATCGACGACCCGACGCTCTCGAGCCGTCACTTCCTGATCGAGGAGCGCGGCCACGAGTTCTTCCTGCGCGATCTCGGCAGCACCAACGGCACCTTCCTCAACGGCCACCTGGTGCGTTCCGCGCCGCTCAAGTCGGGGGACGAGATCCGGGCGGGGGAGTCGGTGTTCGTGTTCTCGGTGCTCGAAGTGATTCCCTGCGACTGACACGCGGCGCCGATGTGATCGTGCACCTGCCGCGCGGCGGCCTGGCGGCAAACCAGCCTGGCTAGCCCGCACGGCTGCGGCGCTCTGGTACCGCCTCGGCCAGGAGGCAGAGGAGCTCGTACATCATCCCCGCTCCTGCAAGCGCCGTGTTGCCGCTCGGATCGAACGGCGGCGACACCTCCACCACATCGGCACCCACCAGCCACAGCCCCCGCAGCCCGCGCAGAAACGTCTGCGCCTCCAACGTCGTAAACCCCCCGATCTCCGGCGTCCCGGTCCCCGGCGCGAAGGCCGGGTCCAGCCCGTCGATGTCGAACGACAGGTACACCGGCCCGCCGCCCACCACCCGCCGAGTCTCCGCGATGACCTGATCGATACCGATCCTCGCCACCTCCTCCATGAAAATCACCCGCATCCCGCTCTCGATCGAGTAGTCCCATCCCCAGGTGTCGTTCTGCGGTCCGCGCAGCCCCACCTGCACGGTTCGCTTCGGATCGATCAGCCCCTCTTCCACCGCCCGGCGAAACGGCGCGCCATGGTGGATCCGCGAGCCCTTCCACTCGTCCCAGGTGTCGGGGTGGGAGTCGAACTGGATCAGGCCGATCGGTCCCTCGCCGGCGATGGCGCGGAGGATGGGGTAGGTGATGGAGTGATCGCCGCCGGCGGTCAGCGGAAGC